>CABUAQ010000025.1 GCA_902489575.1 uncultured bacterium | reverse complement strand
AGTTTTATTAAAAATATACACAAAAAAAAGATGACTTGAGTTAAAGTCATCTTCTTCTTTTGTAAACTTACATTTTAATTATCTTCCAACAGACTTGTTTGTTGAACTTCGTCAACCTGCTGTTCAGCTTCAGATTTTGCAACTTTTATTGTTACATCATCTTCATCAGGATTAATAATTTTATTAACAGAACACACAACATCGTTTTCGTTAAGATTTTGAGCTCTAACACCTGTTGCTGGACGTCCCTGTTGAGAAATTGAACCTGCATTCAATCTTGTAACAACACCATTTGCTGTAACAAGCATAATATCATCAGAATCTCTTACGATCGTCAATGCAACAAGTCTCGATGCACTCGATTTAAACTTAGTTGCAATCAAACCTATACCGCCTCTGTTTTGAGTTCTAAACTCTGATAATTTTGTGCGTTTTCCAAATCCGTCAGAAGTTACAACAAGTAAATCCGCATCATAATCTTGAGGAACAATGTCACAACCTACAATTTCATCACCTGAGCGCAATTTCATTGAAATTACCCCTCTGGCGCTTCTGCCCAGCGGTCTTAAATCCTGAATAGGGAATCTGATAGCCATACCGCAAGATGTACCAATAATTATCTCATCTTTTGCGGTTGCAAGTTTTACCCAGCATAGGCTGTCACCCTCATCCAGACCAATTGCAATAATACCGTTACGTCTGATATTTGAGAAATTATCTAACTCAATACGTTTGATATTACCTTTCTTAGTTAACATAATTAAATTCAAATCTTTAGAGAAATTACTTACAGGTACAACTGCCGTAATCTTCTCATCCTGATCAATCGGAAGAACGTTAACTATAGGCAGCCCCTTTGCCTGACGGCCGCCTTCAGGAAAATCATAAACATTCAAACTGTAAACAGTACCTTTTGAAGAGAAGAACAATACTTTATCATGCATCATTGCAGTAAAGAAATGTTGAATATCATCATCTTCTTTTGTTTTAATACCTGATTTACCGCGTGTAGCACGATTTTGACGTTCAAAAGTATCTAATGAAATTCGTTTCAAATATCCCTGATGAGTAATAAATACCGCCATAGGAGTATTTGGAGTTAAATCCTCAATTGTAACTTCGCCTTGTTCCGGCAGAATTTGAGTTTTTCTTTCATCCCCGTACTTTTCTTTATCTTCCAAAAGTTCAGCTTTAATAATATCAAGAATTTTCTGACGGCTTGCAAGAATAGATTCGTATTCTGCAATCTTTTTAAGTAATTCTTCATATTCAGCTTTAACTTTATCTTGTTCCAAACCTGTCAAACGTCTTAATTGCATTTCCAAAATAGCATTAGACTGATCAACATCCAACCCGAATCTGCTCATTAAACCTTCACGAGCATCATCAGTTGTTTTAGATTTTTTAATAAGTTCAATAACTTCATCAATAGAACCCAGTGCAATAATTAAACCTGCCAAAATATGAGCTCTGATTTTAGCTTTTTTAAGGAAGAAGATAGTTCTTCTTGTAACAATTTCAATTCTGTGTTCAACAAACTCACTTAACACTTCATACAAATTCAACAAACGAGGCTGTTTACCGCAAAGAGCAACCATATTTACCCCGAAAGTTGTTGCAAGCTGGGTATATTTAAACAAGTTGTTTTTAACAACATCCGGTTTTGCATCACGTTTCAACTCAATAACAATTCTCATACCTTCACGGTCTGATTCATCACGAATATCAGATATGCCATTAATTCTTTGTTCCTTAACAAGATCTGCGATTTTTTCAATGAGCATTGACTTGTTAACCTGATAAGGAATTTCAGTAACAACAATTGCAGTTCTTGCCTGACGGCCGCCTCCGCCTGCAATTTCTTCAAATCCTGCAACAGCAGACATTTTGATAGAGCCTCTGCCTGTTTCATAAGCTTGTTTAATATCATTCAAGCCAATAATAGTAGCAGCAGTAGGGAAATCAGGGCCTTTAATATGCTCCATCAATTCAGCAACTGTAATTTTAGGATTATCAATCAAGGCAATTGTTCCGTCAACAACTTCACAAAGGTTATGCGGCGGAATATTTGTTGCCATCCCGACTGCAATCCCTGAAACCCCGTTCAACAAAAGCATCGGAAGTCTTACCGGAAGAACAGAAGGTTCTTGTAATGAACCATCAAAGTTCGGTTCAAATTCTACTGTTTCACAATCTATATCTGCAAGCATTGACTGCGTAATTTTATGCATACGGGCTTCTGTATAACGCATTGCAGCTGCACCGTCACCGTCAACAGAACCAAAGTTACCGTGCCCGTCAACCATTAAATATCTTGTAGAAAAGTCCTGGGCCATACGAACTAAAGCTTCATAAACAGAACTATCACCGTGAGGGTGGTATTTACCAAGAACTTCCCCAACGATACGGGCACATTTTTTGAACGGCTTGTCAGGATACATACCAAGTTCATTCATCGCATATAAAATACGTCTGTGAACAGGTTTTAAACCATCTCTTACATCCGGCAATGCACGTCCGACAATTACACTCATCGCATAGTCAATATACGAACGTTTCATTTCTTCTCTTATGTTAACAGGAACGATTTTCCCGTGATCAAAAATATTTTGCTGAGTCAATACTCTTCCCTCCAGTCTATACTCCTTATTTAGAGTATATCACAAACAAACCGTTTAGGGTATTTTTGAAATAATCTTTACATAGAGTTAATTTTAAATATCCTATTGCCGTACAAAAAATCGAAACACAACAAATCTTATAACAAGAGCTAAAAGAGTTCCAACAGCAAAATAAATTCCAAATATTGAAAGAGCTTCTTTTGGATTATTTAAGTACGACTGCAAAATACCAAAAATCATATATCCGGCAACAAATACATATCCTGCAATCAAAAGCCATTCCAATACAATCAAAAATTTATTATTAAATTTAACAGGCTTTAACTGCTTTTTTAAAACAACATCAAACAGCACAAGCACCAGCCCGCACATACCCAAAGCCGGAATGACAAGAAGTTCTAACGGCAGCAAAACCCCATAGGCCCAATTTTGACTGTTTGAAACAAGCTCAAAAAGCGAAAGCAAAGCCACAGTTGCTATAAAAACACCTGAAAACAATGCAAATCTGTATGCTAGAGTATTTCTATACATAAACGCCTCACAATCACTAATTATCTGGTAATATTATCTCTGTATTTTGCAAAATCTTCCCTACGCCATTCTATATCAGAGCGAATTTTTCTGGCAGGCGACCCCGCAATAAGGATATTTTCTTCGTCAAACTTCTTATTAACCAGAGAACCGGCCCCGACAACAGAACCATCAGAAACCATTGCACCCTTGAATATCATCACACGCATCCCAATCCAAACGTGGTTTCCGATTATAATATCTTCCGGCGGATTTAGTAACTCTCCGGTATTTTTATCCAAAATCACATGCCCGTCATTGTTTCTAATCATAATTTCGCGGGCAAACATACATTCATCGCCAATTGTTATAGACTTACCGTTTTTAGCAACAATATTTACATCTCGATAAACTGAAAGACCCGAACCAACATTGATTGTAGAACCACCCTCAAGCCCAAATGTAGTGTGACGAATTGTCCTATGTTTAGTGCTTCGTAGGTTAAATGTGTTATTATTCCCATCCATTACAATTGAACAGTTTACAAAATTTGCCGGAAGTTCGATATTAACAACATTATCGTCTCCATTGAACTTAATATTCAACCCCTTCATTTCAACATTAGCACAGACAAAGCCATCTCGATAATAATTTATCTGATTACCACCTGGCTTCGGTCTATAAGCTTTTATTTCAACATATTCTTCATTATCATTATTATTCATAACTTTCCTCCTGATAAGCTGTTTCTGTCAGATGAAGCCACTTTGCATGGCTATAGTTTTCATAACTTTTCGCAAACTTTATTAATGCCGACACCAAAACCCTGCCGCTGTCTGATTTGCCTATAATAACATAATCACCGTTAGGATTTTCACAATATAAAATTTCTTTATGCACAATTTTATCAATATTGTTTTTCGGGTTTTTATTTATAACAGTACGCAGCCATTTGTGCAAAAGCTTCAATGCCGTAGTTTTTCGGGTCAGAAGCTCTTGATCATGTTCTTGTAAAAATTTTGCATACTCTGTTATTATCATATTTTTCTAAAATTCCTCACCGGTATAATCAACCATTAAATTTGCCCCTTTACCCCTCCCACGGGGTTGTTGCAGCGAAGCAGATTATATCATAAACACCCACATTATGAAACTCTTTTATCATTTCATCAAAAGTTGAACCGGTTGTACATATATCATCAACTATCAAAACTCGTTTACCGTTAAGATCCACACATCCATCTACCTCAAAAGCATCAGATAAATTTTCTATTCTTTGTGCTTTCTTCAAATTGTACTGGGGCTTTGTATCTTTAATACGCTTAATTATATCCAAATTAACGTCATAACCTGAAAGCTTGGCAAATTCATTTGCCACAAGCTCCATGTGATTATATTTTCTTTTTTTCTTACGTTCAGGAAAAATCGGTACGGGAACAATCACAAAATCTCCGCTCAAATTAAGCCGCTGCCAGTATATCCACATAAATTTCGCAAGATAATATGCCAAATCTTTTTGCCCGTGATACTTCAAACCACGAATAAGTTTTTGAAGATTTTTGGAATAACCCCCTGCACAATAAACATTTGCTCCATCCAATTTACGATTAACACCGGCAGATAAAAAATCCAATTCATCAAAACATTTTGAACACATTTTTACAGATTCTTTTGAACTTCTGCAAAAATAACACTTCTTTTTATATATCCAATCCAGCAGACCTAATAAAAAATGTTTCATAAACTTACTTTACCACAATAGGGCAAATTGTAAAAACTATTTATTTACGCGTTCATAAATAGGCAAATCTTGAATTTTACAATCCAAAACATCACACAATCTATCTATAGTTTCCAAACTTAAATTACTATGTTTTCTGTTGATAATTCTTGAAATTGTTGCCGCATTAATACCTGTTTCTTTTTGAATTTGAACAGCTGAAATATTTCTTTCCCACATCAATTCCCGAAGTCTAATCTTTATCATATTGAATATTTTAACTACATATCTTAAATATTTTATAATATTGACATTTATGTCAAGTATATGACATATAGCACTGAACACAAAAGAAAAAAGCCTTCACTCTTGCAGAAGTACTGATTACACTTGGCATAATCGGAGTTATGGCAGCAATGAGCATACCAACACTAATAGCAAATACAAATGCACAAAAATACCGTTCAAGTAAAAAAAACAATATCGACATTAAGTCAAGCTGCAAGAATGTCTCAGGCTCAATACGGATTTGATTACGCCGGAATTACGACCAAATGCGGAACAAATGCAGCTTCTGAAAACCAGGAATCTACACAGTCAATCTGTGCAATATTAAACGGGACACTAACTGGTGCAACTTACATCAATAAAATTTCTGATTTAAAAATACGAAAAAGCAACTCTAACAAAAACTACGAAATCTCAAGCACTTATCTTAAGGGTTTATATACGCAAGAAACTATAACCCAGTTCCACGCATACATATTACCTGACGGTTTAATATTTGCTTTCTATCAAAATTTAGGACAAATAAACGGATGTTCTAAACCTATTGAAGCACCATTAAAAGACAGCTACCCAACAGGCAGTGACACTACTCTTTCTGATTGTGTCGGATTTATTGATGTTAACGGGGTGAATTTACCCAACAAAGAAGTAACTTGCTCTTCAGACTCAAAGCTTCTTTCCGGAAAAGATTGTATAGTAAAAAACGATTCACAACACATGACTGATGTTTATCCAATTAGACTTTATGACAATACAGCAGTGCCTGCAACAGCAGCTGTTAGATATGTCTTACAGACTGCAAAATAATTCTGCTAACCATTTTTATTCTCTTGTGTTAAAATTTCTATTATGAAAAAGATTATATTAACATTAATTGCAGTTTTATTATTGCAAATTTCAGCACCGGCACAAGATACAAACCTCACATTTTTATACATAAACGGTTCTAACAACAATGATAAAAAAATGAAGGATTGGTATATTAAAGGCGTAAATAAACTTCATCCAATGATGAAGAAAAAGTTTGAACAAAACGCTGAAATAAAAAAATGGTCAAAAGAAAACAAACTTACCATTGAAGAAACTCCGCAAATATTTTTCTGGGGCTACAACAGCAAAACCGATCTTGATTTTGTAAAAGACAGATTAAATATTTCAAAAGCAATCAGTTCAACACTTGCATACGAAATAAGGAGTCTTTTGACTCAATACATGCATGATGCTATATGGGTTCAAAAAACTCATAACATGCTGCCTATTTTGGATGATTTGAACGAAAGCGTAAAACAACAAGCCGAAAAAGGTCAAAATGTAATTTTATACGGATATTCAGCAGGAACATTCGTAACATATCAATATATGTTATACAAACTTCCTTACATCAATCTTGAAAAACTATTTACAACTTTGAACGCTGACCAAACAACTCTTGAACTGGTTAGAACAAACCCAAGAAAAAACACTTGTTTATCAGCACTTACTTATGACAAAGGAAACTTAGGCGTGTTAACAAACTCCGGACATCTCGTGTTAAATCAAGATGAAGAAGAACTTAGACAAAATTATTTGAACATAGATGAATCCACAGACAAATACTGTGCCCCTGAAGGTTACGTAAGAGGAGTTGTAAACTTTGCAAGCCCGATTCCGTTATTTTATTCAGATATAGCAGATCCAAATTATGAACTAAACTTCTATAACAAATATTTAACAAAATATATTTATGAAAATGGAATTTATTTCTTGACTGTTAACTTTAAAGAAGATCCGCTGGGATTTCCTTCAAGCAGAAATTTAACAATTGCCCAGTTAGAAGAAAAACTTGATTTAGATATAGAAAATCCGACAGGGGTAATCTATGATAACTCAGGAATCTGGTCAAGGCGTTCTGCTTTCTTAGCACACACATCATACTGGTCAGCAAAAAGTATTTTCGCCAAAGGTGTAGTGAAAAGCTTTGTTAACGGGACAAGATTTCAATATGATCCGGTTTATCAACAAAAAGTCTTAAAAAAGAAAAATAAAAAATCTGAGGTACTATAAATGAGAACACAACAAGCTGTATTATTTGACCCGGGCTATGCACAGCATACAACCATTTTATCAATAAATGCCGAATATATCTATGCAAATATAAACCAATTTAAAAATTTCGGACAAAAAAAATTAAAATTTAAAATGCTTTATCCGCAAATTCTAAAAATGGTTGACAACAACGTTGGTTTTTGCCTTGGATGTTTGCTCTGGGCAGTTTATATCAAATCGCTCGGAGATGTAAAAATTGAAGGAAACCCTTGCCTTGGCAGCGAATATAACGAAGCTGAAGCAGTTGAAGAAATTGATTTTTCAATAGAATTTTTTGATAAACTAAAAAAAGATGCAAAATACTATCTTTCAACAGATTATCAAATTGCCCCTGTAAATATAAAAATTTTTGAAATATACAAAGAATTTCTTACCCTAAACGAAAGTTTTATAAATACAAAAACAACAAATGACATAAAACTTCCAAGCTGTCTTAAAACCCCTGATAAAAAAGGTCTGGATGAAATTCATGACAAAATTCAGCAAGTACTCAAATCCGGAAATCTTTTGGAGTTAGTTGAAGTATTTAACTTAATTTATGAGGAATAAAATGAACGCAAGCCTGAGAGAAAAACTATATCAAATGTTTATCACAGGATGCGGAGAATACACCTCTCAAGCATTAAAAGATGGACTTGGCGGGGTTATATTTTTCTCTAAAGATATAAAATCGAAAGATCAGTTCGCAAATTTAATTACACAACTTAAACAAGATGCAATAATTCCACCCTTCCTATCAATTGACCAGGAAGGCGGCAGAGTGGAACGTACTGAAAATATTCACAACGGTAAAAAATATCTAAGTGCAAAATATGCATTCGAAAAAGGTCTACCGTACCTGAAACAACAAACTGAAAATATCTCAAAGGAACTTAAATCCTACGGAATAAATCTTAATTTTGCTCCTTGCATTGATACAAACACAAACCCGAACAACCCGATAATCGGAGAACGGGCATTTTCATCAAATCCTGATGAAGTTATTCAAGCAGAAAAAATAGTTTCAAATACCTACAAACAAAATGGAATAATTCCATGCGTAAAACATTACCCTGGACACGGAGATGCAAACGCCGACAGCCATTTAACTCTGCCTAAAATTGATTTATCATTGGAAGACATGGAAAAAATCCACATTAAACCATTTAAAGCTGCGATAAAAAACGGTATTGATATGATTATGATAGCCCACCTTCATTGTACCTGCTTTGATAAAAATCAAATCCCAGCATCACTGAGTAAAAACGCAATTTCTTACCTTAGAAATAACCTAAATTACAATGAAATAATCATTTCTGATGATATGGTCATGAAAGGAGTTGCACAATTTGGAGAAACTAAAGCCTGTCTTATGGCAATAAATGCGGGTGTTAATATGTTTATCTACAGAAATTGTGATAACAAAACTATTAATATTATTGAAACAATCTACCAAAAATCACTAAAAGATGATAAACTGAAAGAGATGATAAATTTATCATATGACAAAATTTTAAAATTAAAAAACAAATACTTGAATAATTAAGGAGAGTCGGCTTATGAAACTTAATATTATAGACAAATCAATTATCGCAGTTGTTGCAATTCTTATAATCTCAGCTATAGTTTCAACTATAAAAACATCCAACTCTATACCTGTGGTGCCTCAATTTATAGGGGAAACATCCCCGAAAACAAAAGCTGTTCCGGATAATATACTAGAATTAACAGACAAATACAACGCGTATCAGGAACTTTATAAATCAGATAAACCGACTCTGGTATACGGATATAATAAATTTAATGTTGATGAAAAATATAACAAAATTTTTCATAAAAAGCTTACAAAAAAAATTGCAGAGCAGAATATTAAATTTAACATATTGCCGGTCGAAAATCATGAAGACCAATCATCCAGAATTATCGCTGAAACAAAAGAAAAAACCGGAACATGCTCTCCGCAGACAGATAAAGATTTTGATGCACTAATAAACACCTCCGAAAATTGTCTGGAACAGGCTTGCATTATTGATATGAAAAACAAAAAATATACTGTAATTGAAAGAAATATAGACACAATTGTAAACACATTAAGAGAATATAACTCCGCAGCAAACTAGTTTAACAAACTTGCGTAAATCGGATTAGAAAGTATAATTGAAAGAAAAAGGGAGAGTGTATGAATCTGGAAAATATAAAAAAAGTTGATCCTGCAATTGCGCAGCAAATTGAATTAGAACTGCAACGGCAACAAGAAACAATAGAACTCATTGCAAGCGAAAATTGCACCTCACTTGCCGTTATGGAAGCATGCGGAAGCGTATTAACAAATAAATATGCAGAAGGGAAACCCCACAAAAGATATTATAACGGATGCGAACATATAGACATTATCGAGGAAATCGCACAGAAAAGAGCATGTGAATTATTTAAAATGGATCATGCTAACGTACAACCACACAGCGGGGCCCAGGCAAATATGGCCGTATTTATGGCAACGATGAAACCTGGTGATAGAGTTTTAAGTATGGATTTATCAAACGGCGGTCACCTTTCTCACGGTTCTCCGGTTAATTTTTCGGGCTTATACTATGATGTAAAAAGCTACGGTATCAATAATAACGGCGAAATAGATTACGATAACGTAAGACAAATGGCAATTGAACATAAGCCTAAACTTATAATCTGCGGAGCAAGCAACTACTCTAAAATAATTGATTTTAAAAAATTTAAAGAAATTGCGGATGAGGTCGGAGCATTATTACTTGCAGATATCGCACATATCGCAGGACTTGTTGCTGCAGGAATACATCCGTCCCCGGCTCCATACTGTGATTTTGTAACAACAACCACACACAAATCTCTGAGAGGTCCAAGAGGCGGAATTATTATGTGTAAAAAAGAATATGCAGCCGCAGTTGATAAAGCAGTATTCCCCGGACTTCAGGGCGGGCCGCTGGAACATATTATTGCAGGAAAAGCCGTTGCACTATTAGAAGCCTCAAAGCCTGAGTTCGTTGAATATGCAAAACAAATCGTAAAAAATGCAAAAGCTTTAGCCCAGGGCTTGATGGATGAAGGTATGGATATTGTGGGAGGGATGACAGAAAACCACCTTATGACACTGGATCTTCGCAGAACAGGTAAAACCGGTAAAGATATGGCAAATGTGCTTGAGCTTGTAGGAATTACGGCAAACAAAAATACTGTGCCAAACGATCCGCAAAGCCCGTTTGTAACCAGCGGCATAAGACTGGGAACACCTGCGGTTACAACAAGAGGTTTTAAAGAAGATGATATGGTTGAAGTTGCAAAAATTATTGCATCTGCAGTATTTTCATCAGATAATGAAACTGCACTAAAAAATCTTAAAGAAAGATCTTTGAAGTTGTGCAGGAAATATCCGCTCTACAATTAAAAAGGAGTAACATCATAATTATTAAATTAGCACATTCGCAAATAATTGGAACAATAATAGCCTATATTTTCGGGGTATTTTTGGTTCCTATGGTTATAAATTTTTCAAAAAAAGAAGGTCTTGTAGATATCCCTAATGAAAGAAAAATTCATACCAAACCTATTTCACGCATTGGCGGAGTTGCAATTTGGGCAAGCACAATGCTTACATTTCTGTGTCTTGTGCTAATGAGTTACTATCCTTACGGGAAATTAATGTCAGGGATTTTACTTGGCGGTTCATTAATGTTTTTGCTCGGTTTAATTGATGATGTATATGGACTCGGAGCAAAATTTAAACTCCTTATTCAGGTTTCAATTGCAACAATTGTATATTTGTTAGGTGTACAAATAAATAATGTACCATTTTTTGGAGGGATAGATTTAGGTTGGTTCTCATATCCTATAACATTACTATGGATTGTCGGAATCTCGAACGCCGTAAACTTTATCGATGGTGTTGACGGACTTGCAGGTTCTGTTGTTACGGTAAATTCTATTACTCTTGCAATCCTTGCGGTAACTCTAAGCCCCCCAAATCCTATTAGCGCGTTAATCGGGTTCATTTTAGCCGGTTCAATGCTGGCATTTTTAACATTCAATTTCAATCCAGCAAAAATATTCATGGGTGACAGCGGGGCGTTATTTTCAGGTTTTATTCTTGCAGCAATTTCAATAACAGGCGTTATGAAAGTTGCAACACTTGCTATCTTGTTACCGTTTATTGTACTTGTTGTACCAATAACAGATATTACATACGCAAGCTTGAGAAGAATTTGCAAAGGACAATCACCATTTGTGGCTGATGCCGAACATATTCACCACAAGTTACTTCATGCAGGATTTTCACAGAAGAAAACCGTTGTGATATTAACTTCTGTTGCAATAGTATCAGGAGGCTTGGCATGTTTATTCGCCAGTTATAATGCTATAAAATACTATTTCTTCTTAACTTTGGCACTCATTGCAGTTATGCTTTTCTTAAATTTAATCCGACTCTTGACAAAAAAATAATTTTAGTTTATAATGCACAACAGAAAAAATGAGGTTTTGATTACTCAGTTTTATTTGTTATTTTTCTAACAGGATAAAATATTTAAGTGCAAACCCTTACATATTTGTTCAATTAAGTAAAATGCTTAATTAGTGGGACGTATTGAAAACCGGATGAGGATTCATGCAATGATGACAGTAGAAGCAATACAGGGAAACGATAGAAGACGAAGCATCTTCATACCAATGGCAAAGGGTGCAGCAATAGGTGCAGCTGCAGGATTAGCAATGAAATATACTTATCCGGTTACACCTGATGAAAAAAACAGTGACGAATATATCAAAGTCAGCAAGAAAGTTAACACTCAAAAAACCGAATATAACATACGAACTCAAAAATATGTTGATTCAATCAGGAATAAACTACAAACATCCTTAGCTGAAGATGAGTTTGTAAAGATGTTTGATGGTTTAAAAGAAGGTGATAAGGTAAAACCGTCAAGCATTCGTAAGGCAATTAACAACATCAAAAAGAACAATCCGGATGAACTGCTTGAATTTAAAAGGGTATGTAAAGAATCTTCTGAAATTGCAAATAAAACAGCAAAACAGTTTATGAATGCTTACAATCTTGTAACTAAACACATCAGACCAACAGGCTTCTTCCTGCTGTCTGGAGCTATTGTAGGTGCATTTATTGCTCTTATTAAAGATGTTGTAAAAACAGATGTAAAAAATTAAAAGATATTTTTATTAATTGAGTCTAATAAAAATAAGACAAGGTTGTTCCTTGTCTTTTCTTTTTATAAACTTACCAGTATAAAGCATTGTCATATTGAGAAGTATAACCAAATTCCGAAAACAAATTAATTCTATTTTGTGCCATATCATTTTGCAGCCTCTGTTCATACTCACAAATTTTATTATCTAATTCTTTGTCCTGCTTTGGAAACAGTTTAAACAATTGGCTCAAATCAAATAAAAATACATCAATCTCAGGCATTTATAAAATCTCCTCAAATACTTCACTTATATATAAAGGAATTTTCAGCTGAGAAATTGCAAATATTTCACAAAATATAAACTTATGTAAAGAGTATATAAATTTTACTCATCAGGAGAACTCTTACAATTTTTCAAAATTATAATAAACATACCTGAAAGTCCTACAATAAACAAGACAACTGACACAATCTCAGCGATAGGAACAGGACCTACATTTAATGCACTATCAACACGAATTTGTTCAATAAAAAATCGGATAAGTGAATATAAAGAAAGATATGTAAAAAAGACAATTCCACTATACTTAACCCCAAATCGCTTAAACACAAATACCAAAAAAACAAAAGCTAAAAAATTTAAAATACTTTCATACAAAAATGTAGGATGAAAAAGCGAATAACTAAGGTATTCAAAAACTCTACGGCTTTGCGGAATAAATAACCCCCAATTTTGCCCGCTAACAGGCAAACCGTACGCTTCTGAATTAAAGTAATTTCCCCATCTGCCAATTGATTGGCCTAAAACTGTGCCACAAGCCATTGCATCAAGGAGCCCGAAAACTGAAACATGATTTCTTTTTGAAGTAAAAATCAACCCTATAATCCCTAAAATTAAAGCACCGTGAATAGAAAGCCCGCCTTGACGTATATCAAAAATTTCCAGCGGATGTGAAAAGTAGTAAACCGGGTTGAGGAAACAAAAATAAAGTCTTGCCCCGACGATTCCGGTAATAATAATCGCAGGTGCAGAACTTATAATAATGTCTTTTTGAATATTAGTATTTAATGAATTAAAAAGATAATTCCCTGTGAGAATTGCCATAAAAATTCCACACGCAAGACATATTCCATACCAGTATATCGGAAAAGAAAATATACTAAACGCAATAGATTCAGGGGCCGGTATTATCATATTTATTCCACTAATGTCTTTGTTCTGTCACGAGCAGTAAGACGTTCAATTTGTTGTTCCACATCAGCTTTATCAGAAGCATTCGGATTTAACTGCAGGTATTTTTGATAATTTTCAATAGCAGCACTATAAAGTTCTTCAACAAGCTGTTTTTCTTTATCTTTTAGCACATAATTCTCTTCTAGAGCAATCCGGTCGGCACTTGGAGAATATAAAACACCATCAACATCATTCATCCGGACAACACCCTGTTCCATATCCACCGCAAGATTATTTTCAGCAGTCGCAAGAGAATAGTAAGAATCCGCCAAATCAGGTTTCATTTCAATAACTTTTTTATATTCTTCAACAGCATTTATATAATCTTCCGCTTTAGTGTAAATAACAGCAAGATTATAATGGGTTTCAAATACAGACGGATCAAGATCAATACTTGATTTTAACCTTTCAATTGCCTGAGTGTAATCACCCTTATCGGCATAAGCTTTAGCTTTGTTATTTAAATCCTGCACTGCCAGATTATTAATACAAGCTGTTGATACAACTGCAACAAACAGAATACTTGTAATTAAAAGGACTTTCTTCATATATACCCCTCTTCAAACATGTTAAGCTGATGTTAAACTAATTATAATTTAATAATAAAAATATAGCAAATTTCATTAATTTAAGTTACAATGGGAGAGAAAAAGGAGAATTTATATGTCTGAAGACAAAGTTGTCAGCTTAGGCGCGAAGAAAAAAACAATTGCGGAAGAAAAACAGCACGAAGACAACAGTACAAATTCCGAATTAGTATATTGTAGTTTCTGCGGCAGACCAAATACTCAGGTTATAAAAATGGTAAAAGGCCCGGGTGTTAATATTTGTTCAGAATGTGCAATGATTGCAGTACAATATCTTATCTTGCAAGATCGTATGCCGTCAGCTGAGGCCCAACATATATTAGACGCATTCTGGGGGAAGGCAAGATAAATATTTATGGCAAGCAAACAATTAAATCCGTTCGAAATAAAAGCGGTAATTGCAAATATACTTGAAAAAATAAATTCAGCTGATGATATTCAAAATTGTGTATCAGATTTTGAGTTGCTTGACGAACTTGAAGATAAAAAAGTTATTTCTAAAGTGTTGTTCAAAGAACTGGTTCACACTCAAGCTGAAAAAATTCCGTTAATTTGCTTTATGCTTGAGCATTACGTTCCCAATGAAGAACTTATTAACAAGTTGTGGGAAACTCTTAAAAACCGGAACTTACAAACAGAAGTTAAAATAACTATTTTAAACCTGTTAAGAGATTTAGATGCCGATTGGTCCTATGAATCCTGCGCAGAATATCTTGATGATGCCCAAAGTTTGCTTGATGAAAACACAAAACAATTATTAAATTCAGCCGTTATCAATCCTGAAATTCAAATTGATTTTATGGATTTTCTTGCCTCAATTAGGGTTCAGGATAGAATAACTTTACTGAATTCTCTAAGCGAAGATTTTTCATCAGATGCACTTGCAAACATTTTAATACCGGTACTCGTTTCAGACCCCAACAGTGCAACGGGCAAAGAAGCATTAAAATTACTTGGGCAAACAAAATCACAACTTGCACTAAACATTCTGGAACAAATGCTCCCGCTTACAAAAGATGAACTCCATCAAGCCGTTAAAAAAAGTCTTTCAATTCTAAAAATTTCAGGGATGAGAGAAGATAATACCAAAGATTTTTATAAAAAAATTCTCTCAAACAGTAAACCGTACAAATTCTATGTTACATATCCTGACGGACACGGGGATATGGCAATGATATTTACAAGAATTACAAACAATGAAAAAATCAGATTTGTTTCTGTTGTAATAAACGTAGAAACAGGAATAAAAGACTGCTTTGGTTTCTTTGAAATTTCACAGTTTGAATGCAGTAAAATTCTTGAAAGATTTTTACGTGATGAAAAAACCGTAGACATCAATCCCGAATCTTTTAAAACAATTTTAAATTACGCAGAATTAACAACAATACAAAACAATCAAAATACCTGGAAACTTCCATACGAATACGTATGCTGGAAAAATCTTTTAATCGATATTGATTATGACAATCAAACCATTGAACAAATATTGAATGAACAAGTAATTTGTGCAAAAACAGACAAATCAATTATCGAAAAACTGGCACAAATGAGGATTTCTGATCACTGGTTTTTGGATTATCAATACAGCGATGAATTTGAAAAATTTTTAGAAAAATTAAAATCTGAAAAAGATTTGGATAAACTTGTTTTACAAAATCTTGATAACATATTTTATGAAGAAGAAAAACTTTCCTGGGTAAAAAAACTTATTCTTGCAGCATACATAAAATTTGCAATAGGAAAAGATGAAGAAGCCTCATTACTATACGGTTTATCGCAAAACAGCGATCTGATGCAAGAATTGTTTAAAATAATCCTTCGCAGAAGTATTTACGAATATCTCATTGTAATAAAATACGACAAAAATATTGACCGACTTGGATTAAATCAAGAAGAAATCGACGAAAAGCTTCAATATATTGAAGAAAAGTGGGTGCGCGATGTATAGAATAATGGCACTTGATATCGGGACAAAAAGAATTGGAATTGCTCTGAGTGATTACCTTTTAATGGTTGCCAACGGTCACTCTTATATTTCAAGAGAACCGGAAGATAAAGCATTAAACGAAATAAAAAAAATTGCAAAAGAAAATAATGTACAAAAAATAGTGGTCGGAATTCCCTATAATATGGACGGCACAAAAGGATTTCAAGCCGAAAATTGTGAAGCCTTTGCAGCAAAAATTCAAGGATACGAAGTTATTTTTGAAGACGAGCGTCTGACTTCTGACAGTGCGGAAGAAAATCTTAGAAATAAAAAAATAGACTACAGAAAAGACAAGGGTCTGGTTGATATTGAAAGCGCTTGTATTATACTGGAACAATACCTGTCACGAAAAAAATAAAATCAGAAACATTAGTAGTAAAATAACATACAAAATATAGGAGAAAAAAATGCCAGAAGAATTTGAAAACGAAAATTTAATCGAAATCGTTGATGATGATGGAACAGTAATCAAATGCGAATTATATGATATAATCGAATTTGAAAATAAACAGTATGCACTATTAGTTGAAAGTGAGACAGAAGAAGAAGAACCTGAAGTTGTATTAATGAGATACACAGAAGAAGGTGAAGAAAGCTACTTTGAAACAATTGATGATGATGATGAATTTGAAAAAGTTTCAGCATATATCGAAACTTTAGATACTGAAAACGAAAACGAAGAAGACATCGAAAAATAAGGAATAAGATTTTGTTTGAAAAATTCACTGAAAAAGCGGTTAACGTAATTGTAGAAGCACAAAATATTGCAATATATGACCACTCAGATAAGGTTCTAGCAGAACACCTGCTGCTTGCGCTAATAAAAGAACCAAAAGGATTTTGCGCAAAAATCTTTAAAAGTTATGATATAACTTATGAAAAACTTGCGCAGGAAATATACCTTACATTAAATATTGAAGAATCTGATATGAATTCTGCAATACCTTTCAGTGAAGATTTCAAGCGAATATTAACCGAAACTATGGATTTGATTGAAAAATCAGGTAATCCCACAGTTCACTACGAACATTTGGTACTTGCAGCAATAAATGATAAGCATTCAAAAATTCAACAATATCTTGAAAATTTGGGATTTGATATTGAAAAATCCCGACCGCTTATTGAAAAACTTGTTCAGCGAAAAGTAAAAAAAGATTTTCACCCTGAACTTGATGAAAATAAAGAACCGGAGATAAACCTTACACAAGAAACAGATTCTTTGTTTGATAATGAACAATCATCAAAAGTTTTTGAACGTGCGGTCGCAAAATTATCCACTTCAGAATACGAAATTCTTGGCACAGAACAAATTATTTCATCAATTCTGGAAGATAAAGATTCTGATTTAACAAAAATTCTTGCACAATTCGGAGTTACAGAAGAAGCATTTGAAGAGAAACTTTCTCATATAGCTTCCCGTCAGGCAGAATATGAAGGAAGACAGGTAGTCTTTACTCCAAATGCATTTACAGCAATGAGTTTAGCACTGCAAACAGCTAAAGAACTCGGCTCATCCGAGGTTCTTCCGGAGCACATGATTTTAGGACTTTTAAAAACTAAAAAAGGGGTCGCTTATAACATTTTCAAAGAACTAAACATCAATGACGATGATTTGGCTCACGGAATTATAAAACCAATAGAAAAACAGATGCCGGAAACTCTGACTATTTTACGTCTTGCAAAACAAGAAGCTCGAAGAATCGGCAGAGGTGTTGTGGGCACTGAAATGTTTTTACTGGGAATAATAGGTGAAGCCACAGGTGTTGGAGCTATTGTATTAAAAGAACTTGAAATAAATATCAAAGATGCACGCATTATTGTTGAACAAATCATTGGATTTGGGAATGAATATTTTGATAACGAAATGGTATTTACAAAACGTGCTAAACGAGTTCTTGAAACAGCCTGGGAACATGCTAAAAAGCAAAATAAAACAAAAATTGAATCATCTGACCTTTTATGGGCTATAACAACAGAACCGTCATCTTTAGCTATGCAAGCTCTTGAACAGCTTGGAACAGATGTTGTTGAAATCAGAGAAGGTATAAAAAAACATACACTTATCAACAAGTAAAAATTATGGATAAATTTAACCAAACAATTAAATCTTTTTTAAAAAAATACGATTTAGAAAAATCTGATTTAACATATTTGGTAGCATTTTCAGGGGGCTTTGATTCAATGAGCCTGTTGCATTGTTTGAAAAAAGCTTGCAAAAATAAAATTATAGCACTTCACCTAAACCACAAATGGAGAGGAGAAGAAAGCGACATTGAAGAAGAAAATTGTAAACATTTCGCATCCTTAATAGGTGTTGAAATTTATTGTGAAAACTTACCAAACACAGTCGCACACACAGAAACTGCAGCAAGAGAGGCTCGTTATGAGTTTTTTGAAAGATGCAGTAAAAAATTCAACAGTAAAATTATTTTTACCGCACACAACAAAAATGACAATGCTGAAACTCTGATTTACAGAACCTGTATGGGTACAGGGATTTCAGGACTTCAAGGAATTGCCGAACATCGAGGGAAATTCTATAGACCATTGCTTTCTATTTCAAGAGAAGAAATTGAAAATTATTGTAAAAAAAATAAACTCACTCCCAATATTGATAGTTCTAATATTGATATTAAATATAAGAGAAATTATATACGAGCAAAAGTTTTACCACAATTGCTCGAAATCAACCCAAACGCAGTTGATGCAATTGAAACACTGTCAGAAGTTGCAAAAGAAGAAACAACTATAGTTGAAGAATATATAAGTTCTATAACAGAAAAAATTTCCGAAAATAATAAAATAAAAACAAAAAAATTTCTAAATTTATCGGATTCAGTCCAAAAGCGGATTATTTATAACCTTTTTATCAAAAATAAACTTGAATACGACAGAAAAAAAATCATAAAAATTTGGGATTTCATAAAAGAAAATTCCACATCTAAATCCGGAAAAACTTGTTCGCTAACTACAAACTCGTGGATATTTACAAGCGATAAATTTATTGAAATCATTGATAACAAAACACACAAGTTTCAACAGTTTCACATCACCAAAGAAGGCAAATACGAAAACGATGATTACATTTTTGAGATAAAAAAATTTGACAAACCTGTAATAAAATTTCCAAAAGAAAATGAAAATACAGCCTATGTTGACTTACACAAACTTCCTATAAATTTTGAAATAAGAACAAGACAAAATGGGGATATCATACAACCGTTCGGGCTTAACGGAACTCAAAAATTAAAAAAATATCTGATATCCAGAAACATTCCAAATCACGAAAAAGATAATTTAATTTTTTTCACGCAAGAAAATGAAATTTTATGGGCTATAAATTTAGGAATTAGTGATAAAATAAAAGTAACATCAAAACCCACACACGTATTAACTTTTATAAAAAAACAGAGAGGCAACAACCATGGAAATTAAAATTGAAGACTTAAAAGTATTATATAGCGAAGAACAATTGCAAACAAGAATAAAAGAACTAGCAGATGAAATGAATAAATTTTATAACGGAGAAGAAGTTACTGCTATCTGTGTTTTAAAAGGAGCAGTTATGTTCGCAGCTGATCTGGTAAAAAATCTTGATATGCCTTTAAAAATAGAATTTATCAGGCTGTCAAGCTACGGATCATCCACAACAACCTCAGGAAAAGTTAATGCTGTTGATATTCAATTGCCTGACTTAAACGGGAAAAATGTATTAATTATAGAGGACATTGTTGATACAGGACTTACCGCAAAATTTTTGCTGGACTTTATGCACTGCAATTTTAATACAAAATCAATAAAATTTTGCTCTTTGCTAGATAAAAAAATAACCCGTAAAGTTGATATTGAACCTGACTATTATGGATTTGAAATTGATGATAAATTTGTTGTAGGATACGGGCTTGATTATGACGGTTACTACAGAAACCTTAAATACATCGGCTACAAGGGGTAAATGATGTTACTAATGTTAGCAGCATAAACCTCAAAAGTGCAAAAGGATAAATTATAAACCCGATAGGAAAACAGATGTTCAAAAACGCAATCGAAAAAATTAATAAATTTTACGATCTGGATTTAAACAAAAATTCACATGCTGATGAAATGTTTGATGTTCTGAATGAAATAATCCCATTTGACTCGGCCGCCGTATTTTATCTGACCCCAAACTCACTCAGCTTAGAGTTTGGCAAAAATTTTGAAGACCGGCATGATGTAAAACTTCCTGCAAAAATCTCTGAAAAGCTCTATGATTCTGATGTAGAACATATATCAGATGATGTAAAACAACTTTTCAACATAGAATCAGATACTATGGCATCACGCTTAGTCGTCAAAGGGGCAATTGTCGGAATTTTAATTATCACAAGAGATAATGGAATTTTTCAACCAGATGAAAAGCTTATTTTTAAAACCTGTACAAAAATTATTGCAAATCTTATAAAAGATTTTGAACTTTCAAAAGTTTTGCAATTACAAGTAAAAGCAATGGAAGAAGGACTTATTGAAACAAAAGAAGCCTACGATAATATAAAAAAACAAAATAAAAAAATTAAAAATAACGAAAAACTTCAAAATCAATTTATAGCAAATGTGTCACATGATTTACGAACCCCGCTTAATTCTATTATTGGATTTTCTGAAGCTTTAGGAAATAAAATTTTTGGAGAATTAAACGAAAAGCAACAGGAATATATAGAAGATATAAGGGTTTCAGGAATAAGATTACTAGGTATGATAAACGAAATTCTTGATATCACAAAACTTGAATCACATACAATAAAACTCAATATAACAAATATAAAATGTGAAATTTTAATAACAGAAGTTTGTAATATTCTAAAACCTCTACTGGAAAAAAAAGGCTTGAAAGTTGTTACAAACATTGGACCACAACTTGAACTTAATGGTGATTACATAAAACTTCAACAGGTATTATTTAACATTATAGGTAATGCAATAAAATTTTCGCCAAACAATTCTGTAATCGAAATCAATGCAAATCAGACATCTGATAAAATTAGCATATCAATAAAAGATTACGGAATCGGAATTGACAAAAAACACCAAAAAAAAATATTTAACAAATTTTATCAGGTAGAAGACTCCCTATTAAAAACAGAAGCCTCTACCGGACTTGGTTTAACCATCGCAAAAAAATTTATAGAATTACATAGTGGAAAAATTTCGATAATAAGCGAACCCGATAAAGGCACCGAATTTATCATTAATTTGCCCAAAAATCAACTCCAATGAACTTTTAATTCCAGGGGTAATCTTTGCTGATTTTCCAACCATCTTTAAATATCAATGCAGCACAAGCTGTCCCCATTCCTGAACGTCCTCCGCTTGTTGCACCAGCTGTATTTCCATTCTTGCTGCAAGGACGAAGGATATTACCTTTTTTAGCCAGTAACTCATCACGCTCATAAGCAACATGCGGGGCTCCACAGTTATCAAAACCGCCCGGATAAATACCATTTTTTATATTTTTCCATTTTGGAAAGGCATAACTACATAAATTATCACGGTTATAAGTATAAAAGACAAAAACATCTTTACCCATAATATTATTTCGACCCTTGCCATTAATGTCTACAATAATCGATATTAAGTTGGTTCCGGAAATTTTATTAAACCCTAAAATCATTCCATTATTCAAAACCAAGCTATATGCAACAGAATCTGTAACTCTATTGCCCTTAAGGTCCAAATATCCATAGAAATCTCTAGTTTGCCAACAACCGTCTGCCATGCTTGTACAAACTCGTGCGACATTTAAATAAGGTTTAAAATATTTTTCCGCAAACTTTTGAGGGGTTAAAGTAGTATCAAAATCGCTGCCGCCATCTTCATCACTTTCATAAGCATACGCTTTAACTGCTTGATTTAATATTGATTGAGCTTCCATAAGTCCGGATACGACAGCTTTTTTCTGAGCATTTGCAATCAACCCCGGAATAGTTAATGCAGCAACAACCCCAATAATACCTAATGTAATTAAAACTTCTGCAAGAGTAAATGCCACCAATTTTTGCCATCTATTATAAA
>CABUAQ010000024.1 GCA_902489575.1 uncultured bacterium | reverse complement strand
TAGCTTACATTTATATAAAAACTTTTAGTTATAAAAAAGTGCTAAAAAATATTTCATTTTTATATACTAATTTTTAAATAGCTTAATATTACTGGGTTTTAACCTAATAAATTTGTTAATATATCTTAACATTTCTTCTGTTTTACAGGTTTATCCTTCAAAAATTATCGCAAGACATGTTATCAGCATAAAAATTGTTACGATATTTCTTGATAGAAAAAATCTGAAATAAAAAGGTGCATCAGGGGTTGTTCTTAGTTCTTTCCAGTTATCAAGCGGGTAATGCCACGGATATATTTTGGGTAAATTGTTTTTATCCAAATTATACTTAATCAGGCTGTTATATAAATCTCCAATTAGAGGTAATGTTATCAGTGTCAGATAGTACCAGTTGTTTTTTGTCAGCCATGCCAGTATGCCTATCATTATAAAACTGGTAATGTAAAAGAACAGGATAAATTTTAGAGCATTGTTTTTTGTTTTAAATTTTGTACACAGAGTTTTTTTGTGTGAGCAGGTATCCCCATCAAAATCCATAAGCATGTGGGTGTATAAAATGGTATTTGTAAAAAATGCACAGGCTATAGACAATATAAGAACTTCAAGTGAAAAGTTTCCGGTCATTACATAAAATACGCCTTCAAACATTAATGGTCCGTAAGCTATAATTACTGCTGCATCACCAAGACCATTAATTGATAATTTTTGGTAGGAAAGTGCAATTAAAAGTCCAATTAGTGCTAAAATTGCAACATAGACTCCTGATAAGCAAAATAATATTGCACCTATTATTGCGGCAACAAATAAGAATGTAATAATGGTGTATTTCAATTCTTTAATTGTGGCTTTTCCTGTTTTTAGGTATTCACACTTACAGTTTTGCGCGGAATTTATATATTTTGGATCATTTGAAAGAATTTTGTAATCAAAGTAGTCATCAATAAGATTAGTTGCCATATGGACAAGTCCTATTCCGACAAGTGCAAGCAATCCTAACAAAGGATTACCTCCGTGAGTTAGGGAATACACAAATATCACAGCCCAACTAAGTATTGTTATTGGCAGAGAATATACTCTTGCGCAATTTAGCCAGAACTTAATTTTATTTATAACTTTCAACACTGCTAGTTTTATCTCCGATTAACTTTGAAAAATATTTTTTATGGCTATAACAGATTCGTAGCTTGCTCCGGCCTCAAGAATTTCTTCTGCATTCAGACCAAACATTGTAATAAGTTTTTTTGCGTCATCACTGGAGCCGGAGTTCAGGTGCTTGGCTGCCGTTGTTATTGCATCTTCTCGTGTCATGCGGGTAAATTGATCATTTATTCCTTTTCTAAATATTCTGGATTTTGATTTACCCATTGAGTTCTCCTAATTTGTTAAAGGCCAGCAATGCTGCTCCAATCATGCCTGAGTAGTTTCCGGTAGTTGCTTTGTAAACTTTTGTAGGTGTTGTACAAATTTCCTGATTGACGGAGTTTTCTATTTTTTCTGTATTAACAAATTCAGCCATGGAACCTGACAGCACGATGCAATCAGGATCAAAAAGATTTGCCAGTCCAATCAATCCGTTTGTTATATCTTTTTGCCATTTGTCAAAAACCTGAAGCATATTATTATCATTGTTTTTTACACCTGCAATAACATCATAGGTTGTTACATTTTGATTGTTTAGTATTTCTTCAGCTGTTTTTTTTAAGCCAGTACCTGATGCATATGCTTCAAAGCAGTCCCATGAACCGCATGTACAGGCTCTTCTTTTATCCGAATACATTTTAAAGTGCATTTCACCTGCCGCGCCGTTTTGACCTTTCAAAATTTTATCATTTATAATAATTCCGCCGCCAACGCCTGTACCAAGGGTTACCATTACAGATACGGAGCTTCCTTTTGATGCTCCTAATTTGTATTCTGCCCAGGCTGCACAATTGGCATCATTTTCGACAAAAACCAGCTTGTCGGAAAGTTCCTGAAATTTCATTGCAGGGTATTCTTTTGCAATATTGCCTGTAGAACCTACGATACCGTTGTTTTGATTATTTACTGCTCCGCAAGTTGAAAATGCTATGACATCAACGTCATTTTCGTGTTTTTTTATAATATTTTGAAACGTGTTTTTTATTTCGGTAAAGGACTTTGGGGTTGCATACTTTTCAATATTTGACATAAAGTTTCCATTTTCGTCAATAATTGCAGTATATATTTTTGTTCCTCCAACATCAATTGCTAATGCTTTTTTCATATTTAACTCCTGTTATCTTCTTTCAAATTTGTCATGGCTCAATTGTTTCAGTGCATCTTTATACATAGATCTTAGTTCTCTAATAGTGAAATGGCTGCCAAGAACATTTATTTGCCTGTTATAATTTGGCTTTTTGTTTATTTGATCTGCAGCATTTTCTAGCATAGTTGTTATTTTGGGTTTTGAAATTTGAGAAAGTTCATCAATTGCAGCCATAAAATTATTAAACTTATCTATGTTAGAAAGCGGTTTTAGCGGAAATATTTTCATTTACTTACTCCTAAACACAAATTTTCTTGTGATCAACTGTGGTCTGGTTATGGCAGAACCTATGACAACACAGTGAGCGCCAAGTTCAAATGCTTGGTTAACCTGCTCAGGATCCCAAATTCTACCTTCTAAGACTACCGGCAAATTTGTATTTTCAACCAGTTGTTTAAGTAATTCAAAATCCGGTTCATTAGCAGGTGAATTTACTGATTCTAATGTATATCCCGCAAGAGTTGTTGAAAGAATATCCGCGCCCGCTTTTTCAGCAGCAAGCCCTTCTTCAAGAGTTGAAATATCTGCCATTGCAAGTCTTTTGTTTATATGAACGTATTTTATGAGGTCTGCAAGTTTTTCATTATTTGGACGTTTCCGTTGAGTACCATCGATTGCGATTATATCAGCACCAGCTTCGACAAGTTCAATAACATCTTTTATTGTGGGAGTTATATAAACAATTTCTTTCCAATTTTTAGGAATGAGTGCAGGTTTTGTTAAGCCGATAACCGGTATATGGAATAATCTCTTAGCATTTCTGACATCTCTGGCGCCAGCAACTCTAAGCCCGCCAGCTCCGCCTGTTACTACTGATTTCATCATTGCGACCATGCATTTTTCCAAATATAACGGTTCAGAAGGCATTGCTTGAACAGATACGACTACAAGACCCTTAATTTTTTCTATCACATTATTCATACATGAATTATATATTAAACAAAACTTTTTGCATTATGGTATAATATTTCTATTATATATGAGGAAATTTTTATGAATAAAACATTAGTAAAATATCCTTTTTTAACAAGGGATGTTGAAGTATATGAAAGAGAGAACGGGCATAAAATCGTTTTTGCTCATAAAGAAGGTGATATGGTAAATATATCATCATGGGTAAAAACAGGTTCTATAAATGAAGATGATTGTAATAATGGTATTTCACATTTTCTTGAACATTTAATGTTCAAGGGGACACAGTTGCACAAAGTCGGTGAATTTGATAAAATTTTGGAATCAAAAGGCGCTATTGTAAATGCTGCAACTTGGAAGGATTATACCTTCTATTATGTAACATTGCCAAGGGGAATTGATAATAAGGATTTTAATATAGCAATTGATTTACACGCAGATATGATGATGAATCCGGTATTTCCTGAAGAAGAACTGGGAGCACCATTTGATATAAATGATGATTCAGTTACGGATAAACGAGAACGACATGTTGTAATTGAAGAAATCAGAATGCGCAAGGATCAGCCTTGGACTAAGGTTTATAATTTATGTAATAATAATATGTATACAGCACATCCATATAAAAGGGATGTAATTGGCTCCCCTGAAATTATTTCTCAAGTTACAAGAGAAGATATTGATAACTATTACAGAACTTTTTATACACCGAAAAACATTACAACTATTGTTGTTGGAGATTTTGATCACGATAAAGTTTTAAGTACTATTTGTGAAAAATTTGATTTCCCGCATCGTATAGAATCGGTTGTTAAAGAAAATGTTTTGGATACTCCGGTTTCAGAAACTAAATACCTTGAAACAAGGGCAAATGTTCAGACTTCATATTTAATGATTGGCTGGCTTGGACCTAAGGCTTGTGAGTTAAAGGCTACTATTTGTCTTGATTTAGTGAGTATTATTTTTGGTGACGGTTCAAGCTCTCGAATGCAGCAGAATTTGATAGAAAAACTTCCAGATAAAATCTTCAACATGGTTGGTTCAGAGCATTACCAGTTTAAAGACGGAAATAATTTTTTTATTCTTGCTAATTTCAAGCCTGAGGCTAAAAATAAGGCTTTAGAACTTTTACAAAGGGAACTAGGGGGATTGATTAGTAACAGAATTACTGATGAAGAGTTATCAAAGGCTAAAAAACGAATCAAATCCAGATTTGCTTTTTCTGCTGAAACAGTTTCTGAGATTGGCGAGACAATCGGTTATTACATGACAGTTTGTGATGATTTAAGTCTTATTGAAGATTATTTGGCATATTTGGATAGTATTACTGCTGAGGATTTAGAGGCTGTTATTAATAAATATCTATCAATCGATAATGCAGTGGTATCTGTTTTAATGCCGGAAGGATAGGATTATATGGTAAAAGACTTTGAAGCACAATTGGAAAAAGTTCGACAAAGTTGTTTAAATTGTGATAAATGTTCACTTTGTCATTCCCGCACGAATACTGTGTTTTCAGGTGGTGTACCAAATCCAAAATTAATGCTTATCGGTGAGGCACCGGGGTATTATGAAGATCAAAAGGGTGAACCTTTTGTAGGTAAGGCTGGTCAGCTTTTGGATAAAATCCTGGGGTGTGTAGGTTTTTCACGAAAAGATATTTATATCTGTAATACTTTAAAGTGTCGACCCCCTAATAACAGGGATCCGCTGCCAGAGGAAAAGGCGGCTTGTTGGAATTATTTAAAGGCACAGGTTGATATATTACAACCAAGGATTATATTGCTTTGCGGCCGCGTTGCTGTTAACTCTTTTATTGATACTAAACTCGGTATAACTAAACTTCGCGGCAAATGGTTTGAAGGTCCTCATTTTTCGAAAATGATGCCGATTTATCATCCGTCTTATTTGCTTAGAAATGACAGCAGGGAAGTTGGTTCTCCTAAATGGCAGATGTGGCAGGATATTAAAGAAGTCAGAAAGGTTTATGACCAATTATCTTAAATTTTAGTCAGCTTTTTGGAGCAATGTTTTATAAAAAAAAGAGGTATCAATTTTGATACCTCTTTTGCTGTGTTATGAAATTTTATATTTATTTCATTAGTTCGCCAACAGCCTTGTATACTGCCATACGTTTTGCAGCATCTTCTTCAGCTTGAGTATAAAGAGCTTCAGCAGCTTCAGGGTTAGTCTTCATAAGCGATTTATAACGACCTTCTGATCTGATAAAGTCTTGGTAGCTGCCTTTAGGGTCTTTAGCATCCCAAGTGAATGGTACTTCATTATCAGGGTTGTATCTGTATAATGGGAAGTAACCGGCTTCAACCGCACGTTTTTGTTCTGTTTGAGTCTTACTCATATCTATACCGTGGGCAATACATGGTGCGTATGCAAAGATTATTGATGGTCCGTTGTAAGCTTCAGCTTCCTGGAATGCTTTTAAAGTTTGTGCTCTATCAGCACCAAGAGCTACTGATGCAACATATACATAACCATAAGACATACTCATTAAGCCCATGTTTTTCTTGTAAGTTTTCTTACCGCCTGTAGCAAACTTGGCAACTGCACCTGTTGGTGTAGATTTAGAAGCTTGACCACCTGTGTTAGAGTAAACTTCAGTATCAAGAACAAGTATATTGGTTTTGAGCAAGAACGTGGTCTATACCGCCGTAACCAATGTCGTTAGCCCATCCGTCTCCGCCGATAATCCATACTGATTTATCAGTAAAGTAATCTTGAAGTTCTCTAACTTTTGCTAAATCAGCACAATCACAGTCAGCATATTTCGCTAAAACTTCTTTAGCTTTATTTTGAGCTGCAACTGCTTCTTCTGTTTTTGAGTTATCCCAATGAGACATAGCTTCGTTAAGAGCATCTTTAAGATCTGCCGGAGCTTTTTCTGATTCAAGAACTTTAGCTACATAAGTTTTCAATGTATCTCTGTTTTGGTCAACAGCTAAACGCATACCATAACCAAATTCAGCATTGTCTTCAAATAAAGAGTTAGCCCAAGCCGGACCTCTGCCCTCTTTGTTTGTTGTGTATGGAATTGTTGGGAATGTTCCGGAATAAATTGAAGAACATCCTGTTGCGTTTGCCACAATTGCATTTTCACCAAATAGTTGTGAAACCAATTTAACGTAAGGTGTTTCACCACAACCTGCACAAGCTCCTGAGAATTCAAACAATGGTTTTCTCAACATTGCACCCTTAATTGATTTGGTTGTGTTTTTGCCCATTACGTTGTCCGGTAGTGAATCAAAGAATCTTTCATTAACAACTTCACATGCAACTTCTTCTTTTTCGATAGTTGACCATGTTAAAGCTGCTTTTTCAGGATTTTTTGACATAGGACACTGATCAAGACAAACACCGCAGCCTGTACAATCTTTGCAATATACCTGAACTTTAAATTTTTCACCGTGATCATTTGGTTTTGCATCAAGTGTATTGAATGATTCAGGTGCATCTTTTAAGTTTTCAGGTTCGATTAACTTAGTTCTGATTGCAGCATGTGGACAAGCAGATGCACAAATACCGCATTGAATACAGTATTCTGAATTCCAGTGAGGAACTCTTGGTGCGATGCCGCGTTTTTCCAAACAAGCTGTGCCTGTAGGAATTACGCCATCTACGCTCATAGCTGATACAGGAATATCGTCGCCTTTTTGTCTCATAGACGGTTCAATAATTTTCTTAGCAAAATCAGATGCATCATCCGGAATCAATTTAACTTCATCGATACAACCAACACCGTCAAGTGAAGTCGGAATTGGAACTTCTTCACAAGCATCAACCGCAGCGTCAATTAATGCAAGGTTCATGTTAACAACGTCATCCCCTTTTTTCTTAAAGGTTTTCTTAGTCATTTCTTTCATGCCTTCTAATGCTTGTTCAAACGGGATGATTCCTGAAACTTTGAAGTATGCAACCATCATAACGGTGTTTGCACCTTTTCCGCGTAATCCAGGTTGTTTTTCGATAAGAGCTTCAGCATCAATATTGTAGAATTTGATTTTCTTATCAATAATAGTTTTTTGCATATCACGTGTTAGGTGTGCAAAAGCTTCTTCTTTAGAATACGGGCTGTTTAGTAAGAATGTTCCGCCTTCTTTAATACCTTTTAACAGGTCATATCTGCCAACGTAAGCATGAGCTGAGCAAGATACAAAATCAGGTGCAGTAATTAAATATGTAGATTTAATAGGTTTGTCACCAAATCTCAAGTGAGAAACAGTTACGCCGAATGATTTTTTAGAGTCATAAGCAAAGTATGCTTGAGCATCTTTATCAGTATATTGACCAATAATTTTGATTGAGTTTTTATTAGCACCAACTGTACCATCTGAGCCTAAGCCCCAGAACATACAGTTAGTTGTACCTTCAGGTTCTGTAACAATATGTTCTTCAACTTTTAAAGAAAGATTTGTTACATCATCTTCAATACCAACTGTAAATCCGTGGAAACCATTGTTTTCAGCATGTTTGTAAACTGCAAGAACCATTGATGGAGTGAATTCTTTTGAAGATAAGCCATAACGTCCGCCAATGATTTTTATACCTTTATTTTCTAATGCGGCAACAACATCTAAGTATAAAGGTTCTCCGATAGCACCAGGTTCTTTAGTTCTGTCTAATACAGTGATACGTTTAACAGAAGACGGTAATGCTTCCTGGAAACGTTTCACATCAAATGGTCTGTATAATCTAACTTTAACTAAACCGTATTTAGTACCGCGTTTTGCATTTAAGTATTCAATTGTTTCTTCGATAGTTTCACAGCCTGAACCCATTGCAACAATTACATCAGTAGCATCAGGAGCACCAACATAATCAAACGGATGATATTGTCTTCCTGTCAAAGCTGCAACTTTATCCATATACTCTTGAACGATATCAGGAACAGCATCATAATATTTGTTAACTGTTTCGCGTCCCTGGAAGTATACGTCAGTATTTTGAGCACCGACTTTACATACAGGAGCTTCAGGTCTTAAAGCTCTTTGTCTGAATTCTTCAATATATTTCGGTTCAACTAATTTAGCAATGTCTTCATATGAAATTTCTTCTATTTTGTGAACTTCATGTGATGTTCTGAATCCATCAAAGAATTGTAAGAATGGAACTTTAGATTTATAAGTTGCTAAATGTGCAACTAATGCTAAATCCATCTCTTCCTGCACAGAGTTAGCTGCTAACATTGCAAAACCGGTGTTACGACAGCCCATAACATCTGAGTGATCACCAAAAATCGCTAATGATTGTGCTGCTAATGCTCTTGCTGCAACATGGAATACTGTAGGAAGCATTTCACCTGCAATTTTGTGCATTACAGGAATCATTAAAAGCAGACCCTGTGAAGCTGTATAGGTGGAAGTCAGAGACCCTGCAGCCAAGGCTCCGTGTACAGCACCTGCTGCACCTGCTTCAGATTGCATTTCTGCAACTCTTACTTCTTTGCCCCAAATGTTTTTCTTGTGTTGAGATGCCCATTCATCAATCCATTCACCCATTGTAGATGAAGGTGTGATTGGGTAGATTGCTGAAACTTCGCTCATTGCGTATGCAACATGAGCGGCAGCGTAGTTGCCATCAACTGTGATTGTTTTTCCTGGCATATTTTACCCTCCTTATTGTAAAAAGCTATGCTTAATAATACAACTGTACCTCTACATGATAATACAAACATAACTTTTGACCAAATTTTATTTAGTACAATTTTTCTAATTTTGTAAACTAATGTTACAATTTGGCAGTTGAGGATACAATTGTTGTAAAATTCTTTTTTCAGGTGTGTTATATACTGCGGTAGTAAGGAAAATTTATGAATATTCAATTATTAACCCCAAATTTTAATATTAACAATGGCAGAAATAACAGTAAAATTTTCAATAACACCGGTGTTATTGCTTCAATGCCAAAGACATTGAAGCATGATGTAGTGTCTTTTTCCGGAGTTAGAGAAAAAGTTGTAACAAAGTTTGCTGATCATGTTCAATTAGGTTATGAAGCTGAAGTGCCTCGTTTGACACGTATTGCAACAACTTTTCTCGATGTTCTTGAATCTGTTGCCGGTAAGTCTAAAGGTCAATATGTTTTTGATCGTTTTTATTGTGAAATGAATCCGGTAAAATCCTCTGCTTCATACGTTGATAAGGTCACTCGTTCAGGTTCTTTTGATATTAGGGACAAAGTGCGTGCAACTTTGTATTGTAAAAATATTAATGATTTAAGTCTATTGGTGAATGATTTACTTCCTGAATTAAAAATTCGCGGGTACGTGCTGGATAAGGCTCCTATGACTATAAAAGAGCTTGTAAAAAGAGGGTATGTGCCTTCAGATAAGGAATTGAAAAATTTGTATAAAACAAAAGATGTACCTGATTTAGATATAAGATTGGATAATGTTGCTGAGCAGGTTGGAGTTTTACCTCCGGAATTAAGGTACTGTATTGGCAAGCCTCAAAAATCAGGTTATAAAGATATTCAAATGCGTTTAGTCAGAGATTTTACTGATAATAAGAAAGCTCCTGTTCTTCATGAATTGATTATTCTTTGCGGAGAAAATATGTCTAAGGCTAAGCATTTCGAATCAGGTAGGATATATACTTATCTCAGAGATTTTGATGATCTGCATATAAAATTTGATGATGATACCCCAGGATCAAGTTCTGCAAAAGCAAAACGTTATATCGAATTGATTGAAAATATGATGCGAGGTAAAGTCTCTCAAAAACTTTATCAAAATGCGGAAAATAAGGATGTTTACGATATTGCGGATGAAATTCCTATTTTCTTTACCGAATCAGATGCTTATATGTTTGATAACTATTTTACAGGGTTAAATAAGCATATTGATTTGCTTTATCGTGCAGCTAAAAAAGCTCCGGATGTTGATAGTGTTACCTGGAAACAGTTGAATAAAGAGCACCGTGAAGATAAGGCTAGTATTAGAAATATTCAAAATGCTCTGCGTACGGTAGTTGATGAATTTATGAATAATACTCCAAAAGTAAGTAAGGATTAATTGCATACTTTTATAATGGCAACATTTTCAATATGGTATGTGTGGCAAAACATATCAAATGGTTGAATAGTTTCTACTTTAGCACCTTTGGTTGTTAAGTACTTTAAGTCGCGCGCAAGTGTTGCAGGATTACAGCTTACATAAATTATTGTATTTTTTGACAGTCTGTATGCTTCATCAAGTGATTTTTCCGTGCAGCCTTTTCGCGGCGGATCCAGAATTATTACATCAAATCTTCGTTCTTCGCCGGTAAAATATTCACCGGCATCCATATTGTGAATTTCAAGGTTTGTAATATTTTCTCTTTTCGCAACTTCTTTTGCTAGCTGGCATGCTTCTTTGTTCTCTTCAACACTTACTACTTTTTTGCAAATATCAGAGACCACAATTCCGAATGATGTTATTCCGGCATAAGCATCCAGCACAATCGGATTTTCAAAGTTCGATGTAATATATCTTTTTACATATTCAAAAATATTTTCAGCACTTTTAGGATTAATCTGAAAAAAAGTATTTGCACCGATTTTGAAAGTTTTGTCTAAAATTGTTTCTTCAACATAATCGCTGCCGCATATGCATTCGGTTTTATTGCCCAGTATTACATTTGTTTTTTTTGAATTGAAATTTACACATACACCTGTAACTTGTTCAAATTCATTGTATATACACTTCGCAAAGTCGTTTAGTCTGTCGAAGATCTTAGTTGCGTTTACAACAAGTACAACAAGATTTTTTCCGTTTTTTTCTGAATTTCTGATAACAACATGCCTCAGATCACCTGAATGTTTTTTTTCATTAAATCCCTGAATATTATAGTCAAAAGCTTTTTGTCTTATAAATTCGATTATTTGGTCGCAAATTTCAGGTTGAATGGGACAATATTTAATATTCACAATTTCGTGGGTTTTTGGCTTGTAGTAACCGGCTAAAATTCTTCCTGAATTTTTTGTTTGAGAGATTGGATATTGAATTTTATGCCGGTAATTTTTTATTTTAGGACTTGGAATAGTCTTATTAACATCAATATCAAGTCCTGCGATACTTTTTATTGTGTCTTCAACAATTTGTCGTTTTATTTCAAGCTGGTAATTGTAATCAATAAATTGCAGCTGGCATGCTCCACAAGCCTTGAACATCGGGCAAAATGGTTTGACTCTGTGCTCAGATGGTTCCAAAATCTCAATAACTCTGCCCTGTGCGAAATTTTTATTTACTTTTGTTATTTTTATTTTAACTCTATCTCCAGGACAAACCTCATCAACGAATACAACAAATCCGTCTATTTTCCCCAATCCGGCGCCGATATTTGTCAGTTTTTCTATTTTTATTTGATATTCGTCATTAATTTTCATATCGTTATTATACCTTAAATATTCTTTATAATTTAACATATGCTTAAAATTATGGTATTATGTTAAAGTGAGAAATAGGGAGAGTGTTTCATGAAAAAGATTCTTATATCATTAGTGCTTCTGGTTCCTTTTTTAACAGGATGTGCCGATATCGATACCAGAGTTACTATTAACGATGATAAATCTGCGTCTGTTGTTACCTCATTGACATACCGGGGGGATTTATCTGATTTGAGCGATAATACAGCTCAACGTATAACTGATAATTATAGTTCTTTCCTTGATGCTTTGTATACTAATGAAAATGCTTTTGGAGCGAAGTTATCTACTATAACTGCCTCAAAATCTGTAAAAAATGTCGAATATGAAGATTTAGATCTTTCTTCATTGGGGTTTGTTACTAATCATCCTAATGGAAAATTTATTGAAGTTAAAAAGAATTTACTTGTAACTTCTTATAATATTGACTTGACATACGATTTACAGGCAAAAAAGGAGCAATTTGAAAAGAGTACACCGGTTGCCGGCAAAAAGCAGGTAGCTGAACCTATTTCGCCAGGTTTACGACCTGAATATTACCACAAGTATGGTGATATGTCTGAATTGGAGCCTCCGGAAGCAGGGGACGAAGAAGATTTTGTAGAGAATCTTGATCCGGATACAAAAGATTTTATAGAACAGTCGGTAGTAGATGATACTGCCAAACCGGCTGATAATATTGATGAAGATTTAGACATGTCATTCAGTATAAAACTTCCGGCACTTGCTTCGTTTAATAATGCGGATTCATCTGATGGCAGTGTTTATACTTGGACAATCAAGCAGGATGCTCCGGTTGATATTAAATTGCAATATGTCCGTTATAACGGTTTTGCAATAGGTTTCATTGTCCTTGCCTGTTTTGGTTTATTAGTGCTGCTTGTTAAAAAAATTATTCAGCATGATTCTCAAAAACGTATGGATAATATTAATAATATTGTTTAAATCTTATTTTTATAGAGTAAAAAGAGCTGCCATATTAGACAGCTCTTTTTTTTCTGATGTTTATTTCTTTGGCGGAACATCGCACCTTGTACTTGTTGTCCAGCTAAGTCTGCTTCCAGCCTGGCATTTTCGATATTCCATATTTTTATTTTTCAATGCCCAGGCTGTACATCCTAAGCCATTGTATTTATTAACTTTAGGTGTTTCTCTCAAACAGTAATATTCAAATGAAGATTGATCACCGTAAAATCCCATAGGCAAAACATTGTTGCCTGATATGTAGAACCCAAAAACATCAACCCCAAGCATATTTGGTATAGCTGCGCCGTTAATATCAAGATATATTACTCCGCATAGTGGTCTTTCAAGGGTATCTGTGGATGGTAACTTCCCGTTGCATTTTGTTGTACTTGTTTTAAATGCGGCAGAACCTCCATCAAGAAAACTTATGTATGTTGAAGTCGCTGCAGGTGAAGCTTCTATATATGTTAAAGCTTTTTCTTGCTGTTCTGCTTCATTATTTGTATCCATATCTGAATTATTTTCATCGTCAGCATTATCATTATCACTTAAATAATGATCTTCATCTATTAGAAATTTTCTAATAGGTTCCATTTCATCAGTAATAACTTTTGTCGGTGCACCATTTAGTGTGCGATATCCGTTAGGAGAAAAACAACCTTTTGCTGAATTCCCGCAATATGACATTATTTGAAGATTGTTTGCAAGTTCTTTTACTATTGCTTCTGATTTGTTGCTGCTATTTCTCACCTCAGGCCAATCCATAGGATTAGCACCATTGTATTTTTTTGATGTCATCTCAAAGGCAGTTTGCAATTTTTCTTGAGCTGCTTTTGCGTGTTCTATATTTTTAACTGATCCTTGTTTTTGAATCAAATTTGGCAGTGTCAGTGTAAATAAAAAACCTACAAGTGTTAGAACAATTAACACTTCTGCCAGAGTAAAAGCTTTATTCTTCATATTACCTCATAATTTTATTACTTTCTTATTTTAACACTTTTTTTTGATTAAATCATCCTCTAAATTATATAATTTTAACATATTTGGCATAATTTGTTGGAGTTGTTATAATTATTGTAGTTAAGTGAGGAGGTTATAATATGGTTAAATTAGGGGTTTTATTTGTTGTTATGTGGATTGGTTTGAGTACTTTTGCTGCGACTTGTCCTTCTCCGATTGAGGCTAAGAGTCAGATGGAATTATATCAATTAAAATCTATTAATATGGCTTCAAATTCAAATGTTTCAACGGCAGATGCTGAGAAACTTATGAAAGAATTTGAGGATTATTATAAAAATATGTTTTTTGGCTGTATGAGTTATTTTGAAAGTTCAACTCCATATCATGATTGTGATAAATTTGTTACGCTGCAAACTGGTTTTCTGATGCTTGATAAAACAAAACAGCAGGCTAATAAAGCCAGTGTTGATAATCTTTATGACAGGTATAAAGACAAATGTCCTGCTGCGTATCAAACTTATAAGCTTATTGTTAAGTAAAATTCCTAACCCATAACAAAATGATGATAATTTAATGTTTTGACGGATTAGCCGCTTCGTGTGCTGTGGTTAAATTAAAAAAAAGAGCACTAAGCTCTTTTTATGGTGGGTGTTGAGGGACTTGAACCCCCGACCCTCTCCTTGTAAGGGAGACGCTCTACCAACTGAGCTAAACACCCAAATTACTATTTAATTTTCAACCAGTATTTATAATTTAAAAGGAATTTAAATCCCCTTTTGCTTTAAGCTTTCAAACTCTCTGCAAGACCTATGTTAGCAAGAACAAAATTTAATGTCAAGGGATTTATTGAAACTTTTTTTTATTTTCTTCGTCTTGGTTGTTAGTAGGATTCAAAAACTTTAGTTGGAGGTTATAGTGAGTTTGAATTTGGACAATTTGGAGGGCTTCAGGTTAATACAAAATTCTCCGGAAGAAGACAGTAATGAAATAAAAACTTTCAGCGCTATTGCACATGAGGATGACATCTTACAGTCATATTTAAAGGAGATTGGAAGAATTAAGCTGTTAAAAAATGAAGAGGAAAAGAAATTAGGCAGGCTGATAAAAGAAGAGAAATGTGTTGTATCAAAGAGAAAGCTTATTCAGGCAAATTTACGTCTTGTTGTTAGTATTGCAAAACGTTATGTAGGTCAAGGTGTATTATTTATGGATTTGGTTCAGGAAGGTTCTATAGGACTTATTAAAGCTGCTGAAAAGTTTGATTATTCAAAGAATTTCAAGTTTTCAACTTATGCAACATGGTGGATTAAGCAGTCTATAATAAGAGCTATAGCTAATAATTCCAAATCTATACGTATACCTGTTCATATGGCTGATAAGATCCGGAAGTATAAAAAGATTTTCACTGAGCTTTCTGCAGATTTTGGTAGGGAGCCTGCTGAACAGGAAATGGCTGATGCTATGAATGTGTCATTAAATAAACTAAGAAAGATTAAACAATCGATTATTTTAGAACCAATTAGCCTGGAAACTGCAGTTACAGATGATTTATGTATAGGTGATTATATCGAAGATAAGTCGTGTAATTCTCCGGAAGATCATGCAAGAGAAGATTTTTTAAAAAGCGGTTTGCCGCAATTATTTGAATCTTTAACTGATCGGGAAAGAACAGTAATAACTTCACGATTCGGAATTAATTCCGGTTCTGCTAAAACCCTTGCACAATTAGGATGTATGCTTGGCTACTCAAAAGAACGTATAAGACAGATAGAAGAAGCGGCAATAACAAAACTTCGCAGAAATCCCGAGTTTGCTCATATGAAGGATTACATAGAAAATTAACCATATTTTACAGTTATAAGTAATTCATCATCTTTCATTACTGATATTGGAATACCCTCCTGTATCAGTTTTATTTTTAATACGGACAATTGTATACTGTTCAGGATAATAATGATTTGGCAAATTCTATTGACTGTTCGTTTATTGTCCCGCCTGCAAGTTCAGCAAGCGCTTTTATTTTGTTATCTCCAGTTAACACATATACTTCAACTTTTGTTTCATCTTCTTGTGATTTGCGTACGTAGAAGTGTTTATTCGATTTAGATGCAATAATTGCCTGGTGTGTAATGACTATTATTTGGTGAGATTTGCTTAGTTCAACCATTTCATCGGCGACGCTTTGAGTTGCTTTCCCTGAAATTCCTGTATCAATTTCGTCAAATATTACGGTATCAATATCATCATTTTGGGCAAATATTGATTTGATAGCAAGCATAACTCGCGAAATTTCCCCGCCTGAGGCGACTTTTGCCAGAGGTTTCAAGGCTTCTGATACGTTTGTTGATATCATAAATTCAACATTGTCAATTCCATTTGAAGATAGCTCTTTGGGTGTGATTTTTATTTCAAATCTTGCTTTTGGAAGTTCTAAAACTGCAAGTTTATCCTGGATTAGTACAGATAATACTTGTGCGTAATTGTGCCTGTGTTCGCTTATAGCTGCTGCAATTTTTAGTAATTCTTCTTTTTTGTTGGTAATTTCTTCTTCTAATTTTTCAATATTCTGAGTAGAATATTCAATCGCTGAAAGTTCCTCGCTAATTTGTTTATAGCTTGTTAAAACTGATTCTAATGACCCCCCGTATTTTCTTTTTAGTTTATCCAGCAAGAATAGTCGTTCTTGAATTTCGTCAAGTCTTTGGGTATCGTTATCAAGATTCTGACTGTAATCTCTAAGGGTTGAAGACAGATCCTTCAAATTTTCTACCGCATCAATAAATTGCTGATTGATGCAGTCTAAAGAATTATCAAATCCGGCTGCTTTAGCAAGATCTGTTTTTATTTTTGCAAGGGCTTCCAATATCGAGCAATCGTCTCCATTTATTGTCCAATATGCACTTCCGGTAAGTTCTTTTAACTTTTCTGCATTTTCTAAAATCTCAAGTTCATTTGATAATTCTTCATCTTCTGTCTCTGATTGGATATTTGCTTCTTCAATCTCGTTTACTTGAAATTTTAGAAAATCAATTTGGCTTTCAGTTGCATTTGCACTGTTTTTTGCTTCATCAAGACATGATATTAATTGAAGATATCCGTCATATTGTTGTTTATATGCTTCTAAATTGCTGCCGTAGACCTCTTTAGCATAAGAATCCAAAAGGTTGATGTGGTATTGCGGTTGAAGAAATGTATATGTTTGGTGCTGTGAGTGAATGTCAACGAATAGTGTTCGCAGGTTTTTTAACAGCTCCTGATTTACAAGAGTCCCGTTGATTCTAGAACGAACAGAGTTCTGTGTAATTTCTTTTGATATGATGATTTCACTTCCGAGGTTATCAATCCCGTTTTCTTCAAACAGTTTAGATAAATCATGTTTTGTGTTTTCTAATGTAATTTCAATAGATGCTTTATCACATCCAGTTTTGATAACATCTTTTGAAACCCTTTGTGAGAACACTAAGTCTATTGCGTTCAAGATTATACTTTTTCCAGCACCGGTTTCACCGGTTATAATATTAAGCTTATTATCAAAATTGGCGCATAGTTCGTCTATTAATATGTAATTTTTTAATTTTAACTGTTTAATCATATCTTTTTAAGCTATACATTGACTGCTGCACCGCAGCATTTTTTATATTTCTTTCCGCTTCCGCAAGGACATGGGTCATTTCTGCCGATTTTTTGTGTTGTATCAATCTGCGGTTTTGATTCATTATCTTCTATTATACCAAGTGTTCTTGAAAATGCGTTTGAACGGTACAAAACGGTAGTTGATGAGATTATTTTATTTTTTACATACCTGCGTTTATATTTGTTCAAAAGCTCATCAATTGTATAATTTTTTGCAAGTACTGCATTAACAATTTCCATGAAATTTTTATGTTTTGAAGCAACCATTCTTATTAAATTTGCAGAGTATTTATCATTCTCAAGGAAATATTTAATACATGCATCATAGTTTGTGATTTTTGTATAATCTTTTACTTCAAAGATTTTATTGAATGTTCCATAGAATGGAATTGCGTACAAACCGAGTTCTTCATCGTAAATGATACCTACATCGTAGGTTTCTTTGTGAGATGAGAACCCTCCAAGGGAATTTTCAAGGAAATTATCATAAGAGTTATTAAATTCACTTACGTTAAAAAACTGATACTGTTCAGGCTCTTCTATAAGCTGCTGATATTCATTTTTAGTACCTTCCTCTGCGTAGTCATTGAATATTCCTATTAATTCATCAGCATGCTTGTTGGTTGTAATAACTTCAGTTTTTCCAAAAAAGTCAGTGAATTTTTTGTAGATATCAGCGACATCTTCTTCAATTTCTTTTTGTTTTTCAGGGTTATCAAGATAAACCAGTTCCGGGTTTTGGATAATTTTAGCTACAGCAAATCTATACGCATCATCTTTTTTTGTTGCCGGCAAAACCCCTGAAATTTCTAACAAATAGTAGTCTCCATTGATTTCGACAATTCTGGCAATAATGAAATCACCTGAGCCAAGACCTCTGAATGCCGTCATTTTCATAAGGGATACAACCATATATCGCCTTTCGTTGACAATATTCAGCATATCGAATCCTGTTTTTGCAACTTTTTTGATTTCAAAAACGGAAGATATTGAGTTATCAATAGCTGTTACAATTGATTTTGTATCTTTATCAAGTCCTTTTGTGTTTTCAAGATAAAGCTGCGGAATACTTTTTAAATCTTCACCGAGGTTACGTTCTAATATATAGCTAAAACATGCAGTCTGAATTGGAACACCGTTTTTTGTCTGGGCGCCTATTGTCCGTAAATATTCGTTAAAATCATCTTTTATATCTTCACTCTGTTGGATAAACTCGGCAATATTTTTAATTACAGCGTTAATACTATCCATACGTTCTTGAATATTCATGTTTTCTCCCCTCGTAATCTGTCGTTCTCAGTCTAGGATATAATAATATCAGCTTAAACTCAATATATTAAGATTTTATAGTTAAATATTTTAAAAATGCAATTAGTCAGTAAGTTTAAAATCTCCGTTTTTCTTAATATGTTCTACTAACCCGCCATCTTCCAATAATTTAATCATCACCGGCGGGAGCGGCTCTATCTGTATAATTGTACCATTTGTAATGTTCGTTATTATACCTTTTTCTATGTTCAGTTCTAATTCATCGCCTTCATCAATTGAATCTGTGTCACATTCAATTGCCAAAAGTCCTATATTTATTGCGTTTCTATAGAATATCCTTGCGAAGGATTTCGCTAAAACTGCACCAACTCCTGCAATTTTCATAATTAAAGGGGCATGTTCTCTTGAAGAACCCAGTCCAAAATTGCTGCCAGCAACAACAAAATCCCCTTTTTTCATTCTGGCTGCAAAAGTTTCATCCGCATCTTCAAGCACGTGTTTGGCAAATTCAGGCAGGTTTGAGCGTAAATGGTATAATCTGCCCGGTGCAATATGATCTGTTGATATATTATCCCCGAATTTGAATGCTGTTCCCTTCATGGTAATCTCCTTTTTTATTAATACTATCGCAAAAATAAAAAGTGTGCTATAATATACATAGGTGTATTATGTATTTTAATAGAAAATGTAAAATAACTTTTATTTGTCACGGTGCTACCATTTATTCAGAAGAGGGAAGATTTTCTGATGCGGAGAATTATCCGCCGATTTCAGAACTTGGAATTGAAGAGATGGATAATCTTTCTAAGTATTTGAAAGCTCGGGCGGTAAAAAATGACGTAATCTATACATCACCTTCTGTGCGTACAGTACAGTCTGCGATGATGATTGCAAAATTATTTAAAAAAGATTACATTGTTGTTGATGATTTAAAGGGTCGTTTCTGTGGTGATTGGAATGGCTTAACTTACGAGCAAATTGGTGAAAAATTCCCCGGCGGATTTGAATATATACTTGCACATCCGGATAAGAAAACTTTGGCAAATGCTGAGGGTTCAATTGAATTTATTGATAGAATTAAAGTTGTAATAGATAAAATTGTTGCTGATAATATCGGTAACAGGGTTATTATAGTTACTCATCCGGAAGTTATACAGGCTGCTATATGTGCAGCGCTTGATATTCCTGCGGATAAGCTTCCGAAAATATTTATCAGAACAGGAAGTGCAACTCAAATTAGTTATTATGATAATTGGGCTAGTCTTGTTTATTCAGATTATGTGCCGCTTTAGCGCCCGGTGTTAATTTTGTATTGTTACTAATCTTTTGCTTTCCTGGATTAAAAATTCTTTACCGGGGCGAATCTCGATAAAATCCCAGGGTAGGGCTTTTTCGTAGCTGTAATTTTCTGAGGCGTAGTAGTCTGTGTTAATTTTATGTGTTTTTGCGGCTTTTTTAAATGCCCCTAGTTTTCCACCCAGATTAAATACTTCAATAAGATAATCAGTTAATTTGCCATCACCGCGTGATAACATTGCCTGATAGTAATCCCACTTTGCACTTGAAATATTGGCCTGAATTCCCAGTTTATGCAGTTCTTTTCTAAGGTAATTGGCTTTATTTTCAAGACTTTTTTCATCTTCTCTGCCAAACCATTGAAACGGAGTGTTTGCTTTTGGTACAAATGTAGAAAATCCAAATGATATTTCAAAAGTTTTATATTTTTCTTTAATTCTCTTGGAAAGATTTACGATTTCTTCAATATCTTTTTGGGTTTCAGTAGGCAATCCGATCATTCCATAGAATTTCATTCCTTTTAACCCGCAGTCAAGTGCAACCTCAATTGCTTTATAAATTTGGTCTTCTGTCAGATTTTTATTAATAACCCTGCGTAACCTTTCACTTCCTGCCTCAATTGCAAGTGTAAGGTTTTTTTGCCCGGCTTTTACCAGAGTATTTACGACTTCAGGAACAAATGAGTCAACTCTTAATGATGAAACGCTCATATAAATTTCTTGACCCGCGTCTATCTTGTTTTCAATATATCTACATATGTCGATGAATCCTGGATGTGCAGTAATTTGTGCACCTAACAGGGCTATTTTATTTGTGTGTTCAAGTCCTAAATCTATTGTTTCAATAATTTTATTATATTCTACAAAGCGTATTGGAAGATTTAAATATGATGCCAGGCAAAAACCGCATCTGTTGGCGCATCCTCGTTCAACTTCCAATATAAATGTATTCGGGAAAAATGCATTTTCGCTGATTATAGGAGTATAAATACATTCTGAGAGCTTTTTTGTGAGCTTTTTGACTCCTTGTTGACTCATAGAAGGTACATATACTCCTTCGACTTTTGATAATACTTTTAGCACCTCTTTTTTGGGCTGATTTTGCATTCTTCTGCAGATTTCTATAATTTCCAAATTAACATCTTCACCATCACCGATTATCATTAAATCAAATATTTCACGATAAGGCTCAGGGTTAGCGCTTATAACAGGTCCTCCTGCAAATATTATAGGATCTTCCGGTTTTCTTTCTGCGGCTTTAAAATTATATTTGTTCCATTTTAAAAATTGAAATATTTGTAAAAAATCCATATCAAATGTAAATGATATACCTACAAGATTAATCTTATCGCGCATAATATGTGTAGTTTTTGTGTCTGTATAAACCATTTCTATATTGACATTTTCAAGCATGTCAATTGCTCTGTAAAGCCAGAGATATCCGAGTGAGGACATTGCAAACGCTTCTGGCCCAGGAAAAAAGAACCACATATTATAATCGTTGTTTTTCTTGAGAATTTTATTATATAAGTATATTTCATTATGTGTTTTGTTGTTCAATACAAATACCTGTTTCTTTTTCATTCATAGGGTTTAAATACAATTCATCAACCAGTACGCAGATGGTAGCAGCTATTGCGGGAGAAAGAATTACTCCCCAGACTCCGAGAAATTCCTCCGCAACAAACAGGGCTACCATTATTGTAATCGGATGGAGTTTCATAAATTTACCGAATAAAAACGGTCTTATCATATAATTTGAAATCTGTTGTATAGCAAGGAATAAAATAATTGCCATTGTAATTTTACCTGCACCCAGCGGTAATGCTATAACTGTTATAACTACTATAGCGATTGTTGGACCAAGTATCGGAATAATTTCGCATATGCCTGCAATTAAACCAAGTAAAATAGGATAATCAATTCCTAAAATTGCAACCACCACGGTTACCATCACACCAACAGTAATCATTGATAGAACTTGTGCCCTAACGTAATTACCAACTTTTGATGTGATATTAAATAAGATGCAGCCGGCTTTGTATTTAAGATTTGGAGGGAAAAACTCTAAAAACTTATCTCTTATGTATATTTTATCAACCAGTATATAATATATGAACATAGTAAGAGCAAGGGTTACGAATACCATTTGAGCAGCTGCAAATGTGAAGTTAACAGATTGGTTAAGCACGTTTTGAGCGATTTGAGTAGATGCTTCAGCCAGATTGTTCATAGGAATAAGTTCGGCAATGGTATGTCCGTAAAGTTTTGAATGGGTTATAAGGTTATATAAGTTAGCAGCTTTCTGTGGCATGATTGCTATGAATAATTCAATTTCTTTGTAACACATAACAATAATTGGTAAAATAAGTGCAAACATTGCAAAAATCGCCCCTAATACAATTATTGATGAAGCTATTGCCCTGTTTTTAATTTTTTCCTGTAGTTTATTTACAAACGGATTTAATGCAGCTGCTAATACAAATGACGCAAACAATATCATTAAAAGGCCGGCTAATTTCGGTATGAAAAACAATAACATAACGATTAAAGCTGTAAATATTATTGTTTTTGGATTAAAAAATTTTTTTAACATTATATTTCCCCGTGCTTGTTTCTAATTTTATTTTAGAATAATACAAAAAATTTTAAATTATTTCAACCTGTTATAAAAGCGTAGATACAC
>CABUAQ010000023.1 GCA_902489575.1 uncultured bacterium | reverse complement strand
TATAGTTGGTAGCAAAATACCCCGTGCGGCGAGCACCGTCATTACGAGCGATAGCGATGCAATCCAGAGAGTAAATGGTATTTATTTCAAAAGATGTGAAATTCATAAATAAAAAAGCTCAATACAAGTTAATGAAATAGATTGCCGCGTCTTCACGTGCGTTCGTCCTTGCAATGATGAATATTCGTCTTAGTTAATTCTTTATATTTACCCCTGAATTTTCACAGCCACTTTACCCTTTCGCAATGATGGAACATAGGGTTTGGTTAAAGGTCTTTATTATTTACTCTTATTTTGTAATGTAATGTTTTACAGAAGTTATTTTTAGTTTAAAGACTCATATAATAATCTTTTAATAATTTTGCATCAGTTTCAATATTTGGACTTTCGCAAACTAAAGCTCCCTTCACATTGAATGATTTTAGAGCCTTTAGTAAGTCTTTATAATTCATATCTGAGTCTTCTAATATAAGGTGGCATTTTTCGCCTTTTTTAGTATATTCAATTCCTGCAAGGTGTGCATGGAAATTATTAAGCGCAAATTCTCCAAGTTCAGTACCTATGCGTTCCAAAACTTTACAAAACTCATCATATGTATTATATTCCCCGGCAGTCCTGGCATGAATGTGAGAAAAATCTACACAAGGTAAAACTTGTTCAAACTCTTTTGAAAGTCTGATAATTTCTTCATAATCTCCCCATTGGGTAGCTTTCCCGGTAGTTTCCGGCCTTATCCAAATTTTTATGTTATGGGCATCAAGGGTTTCAATGATTTTTTGTGTTTGGTTTTTAACCTGCTGATAGACTGTTTCTTTGTCTTTGCCCATATAAAATGCGGCGTGATATGTTATACTATATCCGCCAAAATCGGATGCAGTTTTAGCAGTATCAATGATTCGCTGAACACTTGCTTCAATTTTGTCTTCTTCTTTTGAATTCAGGTTGATATAAAAGGGACCGTGTGCAGTTAGAATAAAATTTTTTTCTGCTTGAATTTTATTAAGGAATGCCCTTGTTTCATCTGACATTCGTACTCCGTGTACAAACTCAACTTCTATTCCATCCAGTCCCATTTCTTCAATAATATCAAAGGCTCTTGGATATCCGCCTTTACCCGTAGATAAAGGCATTCCGGCTGTTAAAAAATTCAGTTTGTCTATTTTATAAAAATCTTGCACAATGACCTCCTAAGAATACTGCAATTGTCCCTATTGCCAAAATAAGTATAGCATAAATTGCAGCAGTTAAAAATTGAGTGTTTTGAAACATTTCAAATACTTCAATAAGAAAGGTACTAAACTTTTACCTTAATCAAGTCTTCTAAGATTTCACAAGAATCTGTTACGAGTTTTGAACAATGTTCTTTTTTGGCTATCCCATCGAGTCCGGAACATAAAACTTTGCAGCAAGTTACCTTGTTCCGGTTTTTAAATTCTTCAACAAAGCTTGCAGCTTTTTTACGTGCATAAACTGAATTCCCAAATTTATTATCTCTGCCAAAAATATATCCTAAAACCAATTGTGAGGCGGCAATCGTTCCGCAAACACAGCCTGATGACATTCCGCCGGAGAATGTTGTTGCACAAGGCAATAATTCTTTTGGACATATATTTTCGTCAATGCAGGCTTGAATAACGCTTTCCGAACACGAATAACCCGTTTTGAAATACTCTAATGCTTTATCTTTAATCATTTTATTTCCCTTTTTATATTATTTATTTTTATTGAAAGTTGTTTAATTTTTTACATAAAAATATGCTGATGTCAAAATTTTATTCGGATTATCACGAGAATAAACTTTTAAAACGTAAGCGCCTTTTGAATTCAGCACAATATAGTCTGTGTAATAGTGTTTTTGTTCATCTCTTAATTTAACTCTTTTACCCCAAACAAGGTCATATCCGAGTCTTTCGTCTTTATCTCCGCCTACTTTAACAACTTGTAACAGCAGAAATTTTGATTCAACAGTTTTAGGCAAAGTTATAAGGTAATAAATCCTTTCTCCCGGTTCAAAAACATTGGTATTACTGTTTGAGATAATAGTTTCAGTTGTAAAAGGATGTTTATTAAACAACACCAGTGATTGTTCTTTATCACAAGCAGATGCAAATACAGCTATAAGTATTGTCAATATAAGTGTGAGAAATTTTTTCATAATTATTGAAGCTGTTTTATTCTTTGTTGGACATTGTCAATTATTGATTTATCTTCATTTTTATTTTTGTTTTGTTTTATGAAAAGTTTATAATTTTTCACAGCTTCAGGAATTTTGCCTTGTTGTTCAAGAGCCATACCCAGTGCATAGTACGCATATCCTGAATTGTAATCACTATCAAGTGAAATAATTCTTTCAAAACTTTTTTGTGCTTCAATATAATTATTTTCATTTGCGTATGCTATGCCGAGGTTAAACCAGCCATCTGTATAGTCAGGATTGACAATTATTGATTTTTGATAGAAATTAACAGCTTTTGTATTTTCTTTTTTCATTTGGTATATATTACCTATTTTCAAAAGAGTTTCAGCATCATTCGGTACAATCTGAAGCGCATCTTGATAGTTTTTTATCGCGGCATCAAAATTATTGTTTTTGTAGTTTTTGTCACCTTCAAGAATAAATTCCTCATTTTGTTTTAGTGTTATTGAAGATGTTTTTATTACAGGTTGTCCATTTGTTTTTGGTTTGGTTTCAAGAGTTTTTTCCTGAACAATTGGCTGGGTACTTTCTACAGTTTTTTCTGCTGCTTTTTCTCCGGCAGCAGGAGTTTCTTCCATAGAAATACTAATAGACGGTAATTCTTCAGGATTTTCTGATGGTTTTACGTTAACTTTTGGTTGGTATAGTGAAGAAATAAAATCACTATATTCGGCTGAATATACTGTTTTGTCAGGGTCAATGGAGATAGCTTTTTCGTAATTTTCAGATGCTTTTGTATTATCTCCTGCTGCTCTATAAGCTTTTGCCAAACCATAGTATACAAATCCATCAGTGTAACCATTTTTGATAGCTGTTTTGAAATTTTCAACAGCTTGATCATAATTTTGTGATGCTACAAGTTCGTGACCACGCGCAACTAGCGCATTATTTAGATTTTCTCTGATTGTTTTATCACCTTTTATAGGTATAAGTTCTTCATATAGCGCTATAGCGTCATCGTATTTGTGAAGTGCGTGAAGTGCAATTGCTTTGTTTACTTTTACTTCATAATCATTTGCATTTGCAGTTAAAATTTGGTCATAATACTTTATTGCGTTCTGGTATTCTTTTTTATTATGGTAACAAAGAGCAATATCTTTTTTTAGGTTTATATCAGTGTTGTCTTTTGTTTCAGCTATCAAGAAATTTTCAAGAGCTTTGTCAAAATTTCCAAGTTCTTTATAAACCGCAGCAATATTTTTATATCCGTTTATATCATTAGGAAAAGCTTTGATATACATATTGTATTGGCTTATTGCTTCAGTATTTTTTTGCATATCAGCAAGCAGATTGGCATAATCAAGTCTTACGGTATTTAAGTTTGGAATTCTTGATAATACAACCTGATACTGCTGATAAGCCATTTCGTTTTTTCCTAAATCCTGATAAGCTTGTGCTAAACCAAGATGGGCTGAATTATTTTCAGGATCCAGTTCAATTGCTTTTTCAAGCATTTCAACAGCCTTTTCCGATTCATTTGTATTAAGCAATGCAATCCCGTATTGCGAAAAGTTCTTAAATGTATCCGGATTTTTGTCATATATTCTTTTGAATTGCTTCACTGCATTCGAATAATCCTTTATCGCAAGATAGGATTCTGCGAGGTTTTCTCTTGATTCTGTGTGCTGAGCATATGTTTCAAGAAATATGCTATAACTTTTTATTGCACTATTATAATCTCTTAATTGGTATTGTGCATTTGCGATATTTAAATAATTGAATTTGTATTCAGGGTAGATATCCAGTGATTTTTCGTAGGCTTGAAGAGCTTCTTTATATTTCCCTTGATTTTCATAAATGCTTCCGATGCTAATATATACAAAAGCATCATCAGGCTGAAGTTCAATTACTTTTTTATAGTTTTCAAGAGCTTTTTCGTTATTATCCATATCCGAATATATTCCGGCAAGTTTTGTATACAATTTTACATCTCCGCCGGAAAGCTGTATTGCCTGTTCCAGTTTGGATATTGCTTCTTTTAAGTCCTGCTGGTGTTCTGCACTGCAAGCTTCTTGATACAAAGCATTTGCTTCAGGTGTCATATATGCCATAGACGGCATTGTGCCAATTATAAATGTCGAAACCAAAATAGTTGTTAATAACTGCTTTTTAATTGTTCTGCTCCTCAAATTATTTAACTGCATTCTATCATAAAACTCATATTTGTGTAAAGCTGTCTGTGTATATTTTTTTATTCAACAAAAGTTGGGCGGTTTTAATTATATTGTGTTCTTCAATGTTGTTTTTGTCAAATGGGATTTCATCAGGTTCCCCAAAATTTTTGATCATATTTGCAAGGTTTATAAATAACTTATCTAATGAGGATTGTGGAGAACTCTCCTCAAGCATTTTAACAATTCTCACAAGTTCTAAATCTTTTGCGTCCATGATAACTGCATCTAACCCTGCTCCATAAGCTAAAACTGCATAAACTCTATTAACCAGCCGGCGTAAATTATTTGGAATACCATTTGAAATATTGGATAATCCTATAATTGTATTAACTTCAGGTTCAAAACTTTCTTTAATCATTCTTATTGTATTAAGCGCTTCTATTCCTTGAGATTGCTCTATGTTAACAGGTAAAATCAACGGATCAAAGAAAATTTTGTTACTGTTTATACCTTTTTCCATACATTTTTCGTAAATTTCAAAAACGATTTCCAATCTCCCGTCAGCGGTTTTCGGAATACCTGTTTCCTTCGAAAATGCAAGAGCAATCAGATTACAATTGAATTCCGCAGCCAGGTCAGTGAGGATTTCAAGCCGTTCAGCGTCTTTGGAAGTGCTGTTTATAAAGCAGTTTTGAGGATTTGTTGCAAGTCTCAAACCTTGTTCGATGGCATTAGAATTTGTTGAATCAAAAGAGATATTTTGATTTTGAACAAGAGGAACAAGCCAATCAAAAATTTTGTCAAGTTTATTTCTTGCCGGTCCGATATTTAAATCTACGCAGTTCATATTTTCCTGAATTTTTAATAAATTTTTGACAAAAATTTCATCTTTTTTTTCAAGTGCTTCTTTTACCTGTTTTGAAATTATATGTATATTTTCTCCGATTAAAATCATACGGAGATTTTATCATAAATATTTTAAAAATTTAACAAAATTTTATTTTATTATTTAAATAATTATAAAAACAAAATTTCTTAATAAATGTTTACGCTTTTAAATCGTTGCCAGCTAACAAAAAAAAATTATGTCCGGTTTATTAACTAGTAAAACCATCGAAATTATGTTATAATTAAAATGGGATTTCTTAACTTAAAAATGTGTAAAAGGAGTAGGTTCTATGGCAACATTAATTTCTGACAAAGAGGTAAAAAAAGTAAAATCAAAATTCAATGATGAATTTGAAAATTACTTAAAAAATCAGTGTGCAAAAACCACTTTCAACGGTACTGAATTGGAATCATTTTCCTGGTATAAGAAAGTTTTAGGTCTTGTATAAACTGGTTAAGATTCACAAAATAGCTTAAAATCCGGCATTTATGCCGGTTTTTTAGTGCATTTTTTGATATTTCGGCAAAGTTATTTTACAATAGATTTTTTTCAGATATAATCATAGTTATGAAAACAAGAGATAATGTAAGAAATTTTTGTATAATTGCCCACATTGACCACGGAAAATCTACCCTTGCTGATAGACTTTTGGAGAAGACAGGAACGGTTGCGCAGCGTGATATGCAAGAACAACTTTTGGATTCTATGGATATTGAACGGGAACGCGGGATTACTATTAAATTAAATGCTGCAAGGATGAATTATAAAGCTGCTGATGGAAAGAATTACGAGTTAAATCTTATTGATACTCCCGGGCACGTAGATTTTTCTTATGAAGTTTCAAGATCTTTGGCTGCTTGCGAAGGGGCATTGCTGATTGTTGACGCAACTCAGGGCGTTGAGGCTCAAACTCTGGCAAATGTGTATCTTGCTATTGAACAAAATCTTGAAATTATTCCTGTTATTAATAAAATAGATCTTCCATCGGCTGATATAGAACGGGTAAGCCGTGAAATTGAAGAAATTCTTGGAATTGATGCTTCTATGGCAATTCCGGTAAGTGCTAAAACAGGCGAGGGGATTGGTGATGTTTTAGAAGCTGTTGTGAAATTTGTACCACCGCCAGATGATAATTCTGATAAACCATTAAGAGCACTTGTTTTTGATAGTGTTTATGATCAATATTTGGGTACTGTTTGTTATTTTAAAGTTGTTGACGGGAGTATTTCTATTGGTGATAAAATTCGCTTTATGGCATCTAACAAGGAGTTTGAAGTTGTTGAACTTGGATATCAAACACCTGCAAGACAACCTGTGAAAAAACTTACATGCGGAGATGTAGGGTACTTTGCCGGTTCAATTAAAGAATTAACGAGGTTTGTCGGTGACACCATAACAAATGTTGCAAACCCTGCATCTGAACCACTTCCGGGGTATAAGGAAGCTCTGCCAATGGTGTTTTCGGGCATGTATCCCGTTGATAATGAAGATTATGGTGATCTCAAGGAAGCACTGGAAAAATTAAAACTTAATGATAGTAGTATTACATTTGAGCCGGAAACTTCAAGTGCATTGGGTTTTGGTTTTAGGTGCGGATTTTTGGGAATGCTTCACATGGAGATTGCCCAAGAACGTCTTGAGCGTGAGTATAATTTATCATTAGTTACCACAGCCCCTTCAGTTGTATACAGAGTTCATAAAACAAACGGTGAAGTTGTAGAAATTGATAATCCTGCAAATCTTCCATCAGCACAATACAGGGAGTATATTGAAGAACCTTATGTAAAGGTGCAGATTATTACTCCAAATGAATTTGTCGGAACATTAATGGATTTGGCTCAGACTAAACGTGGGATATTTATTAATATGACTTATCTTGATAAAGTCCGTGTTGATTTGACTTATGAAATTCCACTTAGTGAAGTTATCACGGATTTTTATGACCAGTTAAAATCAAGAACCAAAGGGTATGCAAGTTTGGATTACGAATTTAGTGAATATAAACGTTCAAAACTTGTAAAACTTGATATTATGTTATCCGGCGAGATTGTTGATGCTTTGTCTGTAATTTGTCACGAAGACAGTGCGTTTTATATAGGTCAGAAATTGACTACAAAGTTAAAAGATATTATTCCGCGTCAGTTGTTTGAAGTGCCGGTGCAGGCAGCAATCGGCGGAAGAGTGATTGCCAGAACCACTATTAAAGCAATGCGTAAAAATGTACTTGCAAAATGTTATGGTGGCGACATTTCTCGTAAACGTAAGCTTCTTGAAAAACAAAAGAAAGGTAAAAAGCGTATGAAATCAGTTGGCAGTGTTGAGGTTCCGCAAGAAGCATTTATGGCAGTATTAAGTCTTGATGAAGACTAGAGTTTAAAGTTCCAAATCCCTCGCAGTCATTGAAGCTTCAAGTCTATTCTTTGCTCCTAATTTTCTTAAAATGGCTGCAATATGTGCTTTTACTGTATGGTGAGTAATCATTAATTTGCTTGCTATTTCTTTATTTGTCAAACCCATTTTCATATATTGTAACACTTCGAGTTCTCTTTCAGTAAGGTAATTGTTCTTACCATAATTATTAATCTTTTCCACGATGCTATCCTTTCAGTTAATTATAATACTATTACCTAGCCCATATTGCTATTAGCCACATGACTCATTGTGATGAGTTATATTAAGAAATTGTTACAAACCATAAGTTTCAAGCAATTATTTAAAAGCGAAATACTTTATATATATACGAGATGGAAAATCGAAAATAGGATTGATTATTAAGAAAAAGAGAATGTGAGTACAAAAGGAGATTCGACAATGGGTTATTTAGACAATTTAAAAGGTTTGCTTTCTACACAGGCTGCAGGAGGAATTTCAGGTCCAAAAAAATCGGGAGAAACTCAGCCTGCAAAACGTCCGGAAGAAGCACCAAAAACTTTGCAGAGTGAACCAAAATTTACTGTTGATTCAAGCGAACTTGAAATCAGAGCCGAGATGAATAAAGCGCTGGGTTTTGTGAGAACAACACCTGATACAAAAACTGATTTTGAAAAAATTAATGCAGAATTTGCGAAAGATCCGATAGCGTTTGCGCAAAAATACGCAACTCCTGAGCTCAGATCAAATGCCACAGAATCAACATCTGATTTTTATGCAACATTAACTGTATCTGAAAATCTCTCACCGGAACGTCAAGAACAAGTTATTGCAGGATTTAGTCAAAGAAATGAAAGCCCGAGAGCATTTACAGGTGAATTCCTGGATTTATTCTCAGTGGCATAGTCGCAATTTAATATTACTCACATTTATATTCAAGGGTCAGCCTATTAAGGCTGACCCTTCTTTTACGTGCAGATTTAAGGTTTATTATAAAATGTTAATAAATGTTACAAAACGTATGGATTTCTGGTCTAAAAACTAAAGATTATTAAAATACATGCCGTAACTTATTATGTGAGTAAAACATAAGGAGTCAGAAAATGGCAATCAAATTTAATGATTTTAACAATGGTTATAATAATTATAATCTTGTTATAGGTAAAGGAAATTCAAAAGAAACAAAGAAGGCAGAAGAAACAAAAGAAGTTTTAACATCAAATGCTGCATTTAAAGGTTTAGAAAATGAAACAGATTTATTAACCCAAAATGCACAAAACTTATATGGTGTACGTTTAGGTAAATTCACAGCAGAAGATAAAGAATTAGCGGCAACAACAAATGCAATTTTAGCAAGCCTTGGATACGATTACAAAGTATCTGCAGCACAAGCTGCAAGTGTTGCAAACGGTGTGAAAACTGTTGTTGAACCGGGTATGAAATTAGCTGAAGATGGTGCTGTAGCCGCTCATATTCAGGACCCGAACGGACCGTTTGCAGATTTATTTGCATAAAAGACTTATAAATATATTTTTACTCACAAACATATTTGGCGGATTTTCGAAGAAAATCCGCCTTTTATTATTAATGTTTTAAAAGTTCAATAATGTCTATTTCAAAATAGTTTGCAATTTTTTCAAGTTTATCAATAGGAATATTGATTCTTTCTCGCTCGAGTTTACTAATATAAGAATTATCAACACCGAGTATTAGTGAGAGTTCTTCTCTTTTAATACCTTTTTTTACGCGGTATTCTTTCACATTTTTTGCTATATATGTTCTTGCTGTTAGACTCATATTCCAATTCTGCGTTATCAAGCAAATATTTAACAGGAATGCCAATCCAGCTAAGAGTTTTTCTTTAATAATTCTGCAACTTCTATTTCTAAAGCATTAGCAATTAGTTCAAGTCTGTCTAGGGTGATATTTATATTGCCCTGTTCTAATTTGCTTATGTATGAGTTATCAAAGCCAAGTAACAAAGATAACTGTTCTCTTTTGTAATTCTTTTCTGTACGAAACTTCTTCAGGTTATTTGCTAAATATTTCCTTGCTTGACTCATATTCCAATTCTGTGATATAAATGGGGTAATTAACAGGAATGTCAGTCCATTTTAGAATGAAATAATATTTATGATTGGAGGTTAAATTATGGATGCAAAATTAAAAGAGAAAGAATGCGCAACTGAAGATGTTTTAGCAAATGTTTACAGTAGTTTGTTTATTTTGGATGTATTAGTTGCCGATGAGGGGTGTAGTGCAGAAAGTAAAATCAATCATATGGGGGTTTTGATTGAGCAAATGATGGCTGATATCCAAAAGCTTAAAAAATATTATGATGTGCTTGACTTTTTGGAAACAAATAATATGCAATTAGGTGAGGAATAAGCTAAAAGGTCAGACATAAGCTGACCCCTCACCCCTACTTCCTCTTTTCTCCGGAGAGGGGAACTCCTTTTGTTTTTCATTTTAACTATTTTCACCAGACAGGGGGTATAAAAAATAGTTTTTCTTCTCCCGGGCATTATTTATAATTTGAAAATATGAATTTTATATAAAAGTTTTTACCAAAAACTATGTTAATGATACAATTTTATTATGGCTGGTACGTGGGATGAATTAGTACAACAAATTAAGGAACGCTTGGATATTGTTGATGTGGTATCCAAAGAGGTTGTGCTGAAAAAACGCGGAAACAACTATTGGGGCTTATGTCCTTTTCACAAAGACAAAAATCCGTCTTTTTGTGTTACTCCGCATTTAGGTATTTATAAATGTTTTAGCTGCGGTGAAGCCGGTGATGCTTTAAAATTCATTATGAAAACAAGAAATATTGAATTTAAAGATTTAATTGTTGAGCTTGCTGAAAAATTTGGACTTGAAGTTCCTGTAACTCATAAAAAAGGTGATTCTTCAAGAGAAATTAAGGAACAAATGATGACTGCAACAATGGTTGCAGCTGAGTTTTATCACGATTTACTGTTAAGACAAAAAGATACAAATGCTGAAATTGCGTTAAAATATCTTACAAAACGCGGTATAGGTACTGAGATTATAAAGAAATTTCATATTGGAGTTGCTTCAAAAGCTTATACAACGCTGTATGATGAGTTAAGAAAGGATTTTTCTAATGATGTTTTGGAGAAATCAGGGCTCATATTGAAAAGTGAAAAAGGCGGTTTTATTGATAGGTTTAGAAATCGTGTAATTATACCAATTCAAAATGAAAATGGTGATTTTGTAGCATTTGGAGCAAGGGCTTTAGAAGATGGTCAAAACCCTAAATATTTGAATTCGTCAGATTCTTTGATTTATAACAAGAGTCGTATTTTGTACGGGTTATATACTGCAAAAGAAGCTATCAGGCAGGAAGATTCAGTGGTTTTAATGGAAGGGTATTTTGATGTAATTTCTTCTCAGGCGCACGGGATTGAAAACTGTGTTGCCTCTTGTGGAACTTCTCTTACTCCTGATCATGTGAAGCTTTTATCTCGTTATACAAAATCAAGAAGGATTTATCTGTCTTTTGATACTGATTCTGCTGGTCAAAAAGCTACAGCACGCGGAGCAGAAATTATTAAAGATGTTTTTAAAGGGCTTGGCGATATAAAGCAGTTTGACGAAAGTTATGTACCCTCAGATAATGACAAATATGCCTGTGAAATCCGTGTTATAGCACCGCCTGAAGGAAAAGATCCTGATGAATTTGTACGTTCTGTCGGTGCAGATGCCTATAGAATGTATATGGCAAACGCTCCGTTATTTATCGATTTTAGCCTTAACAACATTTTGAAAGAAAAAGATAAATACAAAACTCCTCAGGAAAAAGCTCAATTTATTAAACAGCTTATTCCGGTTTTGTCTGAAATTAAAAACTTGATTATTCGTAGTGAGTACATAGATATGGTTGCTCAAACTTTAGGGGTTGATCCTGCTGCAATTAAGTTTGAGATAAAGAGTTTTGAACGTGCTAATCTGCCTCAGGTTGAACGAATTGTTAAGAATGTAACAAAAAATAAATCAATATTACAAAAAGCGCAAAAAAATTTATTGAGTGTTTTTTTAGTACCCGACAGTCCTTTGACATTTACTCAAATCAATGAAATAATCGGTGATATTGAATTTGATGACGAAATATTAATAAATGTAAAATCCACAATTGACAAATTAATATATACCGTAAATAATGTGAAAGAATTAATTGAACATTTATATACAGAATTTGTTGATAACCCTGAAATCCAAGCTGTTTTGCCGGACATTATAGCAGCATCAGAAGGATATAGAGGTTTGAATGAGGAAGATTTTAGCAATGTAATTACTGAAACCATTAATAAAATTAACCATTGCAGACAAGTTAAAGAGACCCAAAAAATAAAAAGTTTATACAAAGGGATTAGCGATGATGATCCCGAAGCACTTAAAATTCAAATACAACTAAGAGATAAAATAAAGAAAATAAGACAAAAATCGGAGAAAATTTAGATGACAAAAAAAAGACAAGCAAGCTCCTCAGTAGTCAGTGTAATGGAAGATGAAACATTAGATTTACAAGATATAAGCGAAGATACAGTTCTTGATCATGATAGTGATACTATAAATTATATGAATGTTGATATTTCTACTGATAATATTGAGGATATAGTTACATCAAAAATTGGTGATAAAGTCAATCCGGATGATATTTTTATGCTTCACAATATTGACGAGCCTGATCCGAATGATATGGAATTGCCTAAAAATATAGCAATCGACGATCCGGTAAGACTTTACCTTCGTGAAATCGGCAGAATTAAATTGTTATCTGCTAATGAAGAAATTGAGTTAGCAAGGAAAATTTTAGAAGGCGGTACTCCGGGAGCCATTGCAAAAAGAAAACTGGTTCAAGCAAACTTACGTTTGGTTGTTAGTATTGCAAAAAAATATGTTGGACGTGGCATGTTGTTCTTAGATCTTATTCAAGAAGGTAATTTAGGTTTAATCAGAGCAGCTGAAAAATTTGACCACGAGAGAGGGTTCAAATTTTCAACTTACGCTACCTGGTGGATTAGACAAGCAATCACAAGAGCTATTGCTGATCAGGCAAGAACAATCAGAATTCCTGTCCACATGGTTGAAACAATCAATAAATTGAAAAAAGTAACAAGAAAACTTGCTCAAGATTTGTCAAGAAAACCAACAGAAGATGAGCTTGCAGCAGAAATGAATGTTTCTATACCAAAACTTCGTGAAATTATTAAAATTGCCCAAGAACCTCTATCTTTAGAAACTCCAATCGGTAAAGAAGAAGATTCTCGTTTAGGTGATTTTATTGAAGATAAAGAAGCTGATGCCCCTGTTAAGATGGTTGCTTCTGAATTGTTAAAAGAAGATTTAGCCGAAGTTTTATGTACATTATCTCCTCGTGAGCGTGATGTATTGAGATTACGTTTTGGTATGGATGATGGTCGCCAAAGAACTTTGGAAGAAGTTGGCCAGTTGTTTGGTGTTACCCGTGAACGTATCAGACAAATTGAAGCTAAAGCTTTGAGAAAATTACGCCACCCTAATCGTAAAAAACGCTTAGAAGAATATGTTGAGTAATTTTTGATAAATAAAGTAATAAGTAAAAAACGACCTTTGAAACAGGTCGTTTTTTTGTAATATAAAAATTTTTATTAAATTAAACATTAGTAGTCAAAGATGGTGCAATTGATATGAATTGACGAACCAAATCACTATCCCATTGAATTCCTGCACCTTCTTTTAAAATAGCACAGGCTTTTTCAATCGGCATACCTTTTCTATATGGTCTGTCACTAACCAGCGCGTGGTAAGCATCTGCAACAGATACAATTCTTGCAGCCAGCGGAATTTGATTACCTTTTAATTGTTCAGGGTAACCCTTGCCGTCAAGTCTTTCGTGGTGATATTTAACAATCGGTATAAGATCTCTTAATGCTTCATTTGGAGCTAGCACTTTCTCAGCACCAATTGTCGGGTGCTGCTTCATAATTTCCCATTCTTCATCTGTTAATTTACCCGGTTTTTTAAGTACGGATTCCGGAATACCAATTTTACCAACATCATGCAATAATGCACCGATTTTAATTCTTTCAACTTCTGCTTCGGGAAGGTTAACTGCTCGGGCAAGAGCTTCTGCATATCTTGAAACTGATGTCGAATGACCTTTTGTATATGGATCTTTTGCATCAATTGCACCTGCCAAAGAGGTTACCATTTCCATTAGATGGTTGTGGTTAATTATTTCTTCCTGGTTAAATTTGTGAACAAGTTCTTCTTCAAAATTAATACCGATTTGAGAATGGCGTTTTGCAAGAACTTCTGCAAATGAATTTAATGCCACATCGTCCCAGAAATTGAAATCTGAAGAACTTACAATTGCAGACATACCTTCTTTATACCCTTTTGCTTGAGAAATGAACATTGCTTGTTCAGCCAGGATTAAAAGTTTTTCCTGGTCGATTGTGCATTCCGGATATGTGGAAATCCCTACAGAGACCTTAATTGGTCCAACATCATCTACAAAACAGCATGATAGGCAATATGTAATATATTCTGCCAAATATTTTGCATCTTTCGTGTTGGTATTGGGCAGAATCATTGCGATTTCATCTCCGCCATATCTTCCTGCAAAATCATTTGCCCGAATATTTTGTTTGATTTTTTCTGCAATTGTTTTGATTACTTCATCACCTTTAGCATGCCCTAGTTCTCTATTAATCTTAGAAATATTATTAACATCGAACATGACAACAGATAAAGGGGTTTCACTTGCATTTGCTTTTGCAAGCTCATTTGCCAGAACTTCCTGAAAGCCTCTGTGATTATATAACCCTGTTAATGTATCAGTGTTTGCAACCTTATTTGTCTGCTCTAATAACTGCAAATTATGAATAAACATACCCAAATAATTGGCAAAAAACGAAACGAGGTTTACATTAACATTAGAAATGTTTTTCCCAACAAGTATAACACCTATACATTTGTTGATTGAAATCATAGGAATAATTACCGAGCTTGTTTTTGCAAGATAAGGTATATTCAGATAATTTATATTATCTTTGGTTATAATCGATTTTGATGAAAAACAATTTATAATAGGATTTTTGTCATCTGATAAAAATACTTTTGAGGAATAAGTGTTGCCGGTTTTACTGTATAGTTTAAGATTAATACATTTAGATTTCTCATGTAGTAAACCAAATCCTACAAAATTCCACTTTAGTTTGTTAACAAAAATATCATTCAATTGAGAAAACAAGTTTACAATATTTTTGGAATTGTTAAACGCATCCGAAATATTTTTGATAATATCAAAATAATTAATATTAGGAGCCGTAGTTGCTGTATTTGCAGAATAATTTACAGCATAACTCTTTGGTTTTGTTTTTACGGTGTTAAAATTATTAATCGTTTCAACAATACTGTTAAGGCTTGATTCTTCCGCAATAGAAATTGGTTTTATTATTTCATCCAATTTCTGTTTTGTTTTTTTAAGTTCTTTTTTCTCTTCTGGCTGGGGCTTAAGAACACTACTATCCTGTGGAACAGAAATCATCTTTAATCCTTCAATCGGATTTTTAACTTTATCAATAGGATTCGAACTTAATTTCTTTTCCCGTTTTTTAGTCTTATTTAGTTCTTTATTACTTAAATTTTCCAAAAGAATCTACCTACGATTTTCTTATATAAAACAGGTTATGCAAAACTTTTGACGGAAAAATCAGAAAATTTTACATTACTAAACAATTCTACCTCATATAGTTGTTAAAACAATCCTGCAAACGGACGGAAATTTTATCCGCAACCCCGCAGCACAATTTAATTATTTTACTACTACACACATAGTATAAACTATTATTGATATTTTATCCAGTATTATGTCTTAAATATTAATTTTGTAAAATAATGATTGTTAATATATGTAACAAAAGGAGTTGTATACCTAAAGATTTTTTTAAAAGTATCCGATATAGAATTTGTAATCAAAAGAAATTGTAAGGAGTGTATTAGAAATGTCAGAAAAAAAGATTATGGATGTAGAAGATTTAATGATAGATTATGCTGAAATGACAAGTTTTGATTTTGGATCATTAAACGATGAAGAAATGCATACTTTAAACAAAATTACAAATAGTGAATATATGAATAAACCATACGCGTTTAAATACGGTAACTTTAAACTTGTGGATTTTTTTCATTCACTATTAACTGATCAAGGTTAATAGCTGTAGATTTTGGAGATATGTGATATGAATGAACGAGAAATGTTTGAAAAAGGATGCTTTTTACCAAGTTGGGCAGAAGATATTACAGAGCAAGAATTACCGATATCTCAAATCCATGTAAAGCGTAATAAAGATCTGCAAACACTTTTGAATGAATTGGATGATATAAAAGATCGAATTCAGACTATTCAAGCAAAACAATGGCATCTTGCAAAATTGATTAAATTTAATCAGGAAAATTTTGCCAGAGAATAATTTATTAAAAAAGAACGAACTACCAGACATAAATATAACAAAAAGCCATAAACGAAGTTATGGCTCTTTTTTTATTCGAGGTTACGAATAAACTAATTTTAAGCTGTTTTAAGCTTCTTTTGGGGTTTTCCAATTGTTTTTATGAGTGTGTCGATTACTTTTGGCATTTGACAGATAAAAGAATAATGGCCTTTACTTAATGAACATTTTTTACAGTCGCAGTTTATTGAGTAGCATTCAAGTGCTTGCTCTGTCCAATTCTGTGTAATGGAATCAGAGATGTCGTCATTCCCGGGCATGTACAAATCCGGATTTTCAGATATTATTCCGTCCATTCAATCCTCCCAAAATTCTTAATAAACCACCCAACTTAATTTTAAACTATTATATTTTTGCTTCAATCCTCTGTTTGAATGATTTTGTTAATTGACGCCCAAAACAGGAAATAAAATTAAGACTTGACAAAAATAACGTCCAATGTTACAATACGACTGACAATTGAATAAAAAACATCAGTAAAAAACAGAGTAAGGGTAGATTCAGCCCTTACTCTGTTTTCATGAAAGTCTACGATGAGCCAAAAAAGAATGTCCAGAAAGGAAAGAAATGACAAGAAAAGAAGTGTATGTAGAATCATACGTAAGATCAGACGGTACAGAGGTAAGTGCACACTACAGAAGCGCCCCAGGCGGGGGATCTATAGTATCAGGAAAAGGTATTATGGAAGAACCAAGAACAAATCCCTTTGAGCAAGAGGAAAAATATCCAGTATTTGACGAACAGCCATATCCACCTCCGGTAATGCACATAGAAGATGAAGAGGGTTATATCCCTGAAGATATTCTAGATAGTATATTCTCAGGCGCAACAGAAGAGCAAGTCACAGCCAAAGAAGAACGACCAGAAGAATCATCAGAAAGTGAAATATATGCATATCCATCAGGATCAGATTCTGAATCGAACACAGAGACAGATGAGCCAATATATATAGGCGAAGATGGAGTTCTACGTGGTTATGCCCGGCATGATGAGATGCCGGAAGTCAAAAACTCAGAACAGATTAAGACAAACGAGACTTCTGAAATGTCTACAGATGTAAAATTAGATGTTGCCAAAATAGAACAAGCAGTTAAGCAGATACGTATGGAACTTCCGGAAACAGAACGCTATGCAACTCAGCAGAAAAGAATAAAGACAGCTATAAGTAATATAGAAAGGAGTTATCAAAAATCATTGGATCTGGAAACAGAGCTGTTGGATGATATGATAAATACAACAGATCAAACAAAATATTTGAAACTGTATGAAAAATTAACAAAACAGCAAGCAGTGAATAAGCAAAATGCCCAAACAGTCCAAAAACTAAAATATTCATTCCAGAATCAAAGATATGAGGATATAGTTAATACTTTAAATGATTATAAGAGTAATTATGGTGAAGTTGTTGCGAAAAATCATATGCAACGACCATTGAAAGTTAATCCTGATATATATAGTGCTAATCCTATAAAATATCAATCTATAAATAACACTTTAGATACTTATATTAATCAAAGTCCATATAGAGCAAAACAAATAGTTGATGCTGGTATGTGGGGATATAATAAGTTTAAATATAATAATCAAACCTATGATGCGAAAGAAATGTGGAAAGCTGCATCTTATGATTTTGGTCAAAGTGGTGGTTATGTTAAAAAAAATGGTAGTTTAGCATATAGTGTACGTGATTTACCTTCCGAAGAATTACAAGATATTGTACGAACAAAAATAAAAAAGTCAGGAATGTCTGATTCTATAGGTATCATATACCGTTCTGATAGTAATATGTCTGAACAAATTGCAAAAGATAATGCTATAAAAGAAAAAATACAAAAACATAAAGATGATTTACAAAATGGTCAAGTAGTTAAAGGAGAAAGTGCATATTTTGGAACAAATCCAAATTTAAAATTGTCATTAGGACATGTTGATATACCATATATGTTTATAGATAAAGATGGAGATATAAAAGCTTTAATTTTAGACGTATATGATTTTGAGCGTGATGATCCTGATTGGAAAGTCAAAGTTGCTGCGATGGCACAATATGGTGGTTATATAAGGAAGTATTATTCGTTACATGTTATTAAGGTACCAAAAACTGAATGGCAAGAGTTATTACTTAAGAATAAATAAAAAGTAAACTATATCAATAACAAATATATTTAATATAATTGTAAATAGAATAAGTATGTTACGTTTGTTTATGAGATTTATATCAATAAATTTTTTACAATAAATATAAGAAATTCCAATTGCAACAATGTTAATAATATATGTTATTATAAAACTATAACTATTACATATTAGTAAAGAAAATTCTGTTTTTGATAGACCTGATGGATTGTAGTATTCATCAAGAATTATAACGATAGGAAAAAGACAATGTAATGGGAAAGATAGGCCTGTTATATATAATAAAGTTTCTAGGAAATTAGTATAAACTTTTAACATCATCTTTTTCATACAAATATAATAAAAGAAGTAATATTTAAAAGGAATAGCCAAGTGTCTATAAAACCATATTGGAAATAAATTAAGACTTGACAAAAATAACGTCCAATGTTACAATACGACTGACAATTGAATAAAAAACATCAGTAAAAAACAGAGTAAGGGTAGATTCAGCCCTTACTCTGTTTTCATGAAAGTCTACGATGAGCCAAAAAAGAATGTCCAGAAAGGAAAGAAATGACAGGAAAAGACAGCTATAAGTAATATAGAAAGGAGTTATCAAAAATCATTGGATCTGGAAACAGAGCTGTTGGATGATATGATAAATACAACAGATCAAACAAAATATTTGAAACTGTATGAAAAATTAACAAAACAGCAAGCAGTGAATAAGCAGAATGCCCAAACAGTCGAAAAACTGAAATATTCATTCCAGAATCAAAGATATGAAGATATAGTTAATACTTTGAATGATTATAAAAGTAATTTTGATGATGTTGTAAATAAAAATCGTGTCCAACGTCCATTGAAAAATTTTAATTTTCTAAGTCAAATATTGCCAATCACACCAGCACAACTCCCTAGAACATTTATAGATGCAGGTATGGCATTATATGATGCTATACATTTTTATAATGTACCTGATGCAAAAGAAATGTGGAAGGCTGCTTCTCATGATTTTTTATTGAGTAAGAATTATATAGAAAAAAATGGTAGCCTAATTTATAGTATTGCTGATTTACCTAATAAAGATTTGCAAATTAAAATTGAAAAGAAGTTAGAAAATCAATTAGGAATAAAAGATGCTATAGGTACTATATATAACTCCAGTAGTGATTTATCCAAGGAAATATCAACATCACCTGAATTAAAAGAACATTTTCTCAAAAACAAAGATAGAATATTGAGAAGAGAAGTTGTTAAAGGTGGTAGTGCAAATGTGCAAAGTAATGATAATTTATCAAAAGCATTACCGTCTTTAGTTTTGACAGTGGTTTTTTTAACTTTATTTTCATTGTCAGAATCATCTAAATCTACATGATATGGTTCGCCATTCTTATCGTAGAGAGTTTTCCAGTTCTCGTTCTCAACATTATTTAACATATTTTCTCCTGTAGGGTTGAAATCCTCTTGATTATCGGTTATAATGCAAATAGAATCGATTTCAAGATTGGAAAGGGAGCCAACCTTTGAGGCTTCGCCCTCAATGTCAATGAGGAATTTCCCGCCCTCGTTATCGATTCTTTTTATTGCTTTTTTTAGTTTTTTATCCAAGTGTTTATCATCAATTCTGTAGAAATTTACTATCTCGTAATTATTTTTTGTTTCTGATAATTCCACTAAAACTTGTGGATGATATTTATCATCATAATGCACAAAATTATAGTAGTCATCGTTTTGTTTTGTTTTAAAAACTATATCTGCCCTGTAAATACCTTCTTCTAAAATCTGATTATAATCTTCGATATTCACATCAGGGTGATGATTTTTATTTTTTTCTATAATATCTTTTTTGAGAATTACTGGTTTTGTACTCTTATTTAGTTTGTTAAGAATACTTTTAGGTATGACGGGTAATTCATAATCCTTCTGTGGATTTTTATAATCTTCAACAGATGGCATAGTCTGTTTTTGCGGTGCACTTCCGCCGACTTCTCCCGGTCTGCCGTCGTGTTCAAAGTTTCCTGAACCTTCGCCGCCGTTTTGTACCACTGTCTTTGAATTGAACACAATATTTGCTCGTTCATAGCGTGGGTTATCCACTAACGCAAGGTGTACAAAGTTTAGTTTTGTAAATTCTCGGTCATATGGGATATTGTTTTCTGTTCCGCCCTCATCGTCTTGTTCTAAAAAGTCATAAGAACAAGACACAGACCATTTTTTATCAGTAATTAGATTTTGTGCGGTTTCATCCCATATAACACCCTCGCACCAGTACCAGCCGTCTTTATCGTTATAGTATGCGTTAGATATTACACCTACACGTAAATCGTCCGCATTATCTACTGTAACATTCGTATGGTTGATTATTACCGGTGCTCCGATAATTGTATTTAGTGATTTATCAAGGGTTTCCTTGCGTACTAATACGTTGCCGTATTGGCCCGGATAACCTGCTAACCCCGGCTGTATAAAGCGTGATTTAAACCGCTTACCCTTCCCCGAATCGTCTATATCGCCAAGGGTAATTATTGCGTTGCAAACTGTTTTCGATTGTGTATTTAATCTTTGTGAAAATATTTCTTTTAGCATTTTCTATTTTTCTCTGGTTGACATAATATTGATAGTTTTTGACACCTAGTTGATTACACCCGCAGTTATAGGTCTGCCCCGGTAATCCCCGCGGTCCATCTCTATTAGGTTCAATATCATATTTCCCGTCACTTCTTTTAGTTTTAAGTTCTTCAATATATGGCGGTTTAGCGTAAGGGAATATATTTGTGCCGCCAATGCCGTATTTATTGCCTTTTTCTTTGGCATATTCAAGGTGAAGTTCTCGTTTCTCTTTTGAGGTTGAAGGCATCCAGAAAAAGTGTGTACAGCCTTGCCTTTGATAGTGTACAGCCTTTAATACGGATGAAGCGATTTCGCTTTCATTACGTGCCAGAAATGCGGCTTTATCTTTGGCAATCTTCCATTCTTTTTCAAAGTATTTTTGTATTGTTTCAATTCTTGCCCCGCCTTGTACCATTTCAAGTACATCACGACGCATTTTTATAATCTCTTTTGCTTTCCACTTCTTAACCCAGTATTTCATGTTGTAAACATAATCTTTGGCAATTTTTTTTGTCCATTTGTCTTCTTTAAAAACATCTAAGGACGAATTATAATCAATATTGCTATCAGTGTTGTCATTAGTATCGGTACTACTTCCGTCATTAGTATCATTTCCGCCTGAGTCATTACCTCCACCTGAACTATTCCCACCATCTTTAGGCGGGTTTCCATTATCATCACTATCACTATCAGAACTATTGCCGTTGCCTGAATCAGAGCCAGAGCCACCATTTTTATTTTTGGGGAATTTTTTCTTTTTACTTTTTGGACCTAAAATATCAGTTTCTAAATCAATCTCCGGGGCTTCTCCTTCTCCCCCTTCTTCATAATATTTATTTATTTCGTTGATTTTATCATCAGCTATCTCAAGGTCAGGCACTTCATAATAAGTTCCAACGGTCGGAAGTTTACCTTCTGATGTACTTTCGACAAGGTCTTTTTCAAGTTTTTTGAACATCAATTGAGCAGCTTCTTCAATCAGAAGCTTATTAAACTGCGCCTTAGTCACATTATCAGCTAATTTAATCAATAAACCGTTAAGTGCGGCAAGCTTTGCACTCTCACGTGCTGCAATCATTGATAAAGTGTTTTCAATTTCAACAGGCAATAACGCACGGTCAATATAGTATGCACCATATTTAAACTTCGCCCCAAGTGTTTCAAGTTCACTTGCTACAGCATTTGAAAAACTATCAACGGTCTTAAATGCTCCGTTTTCATAATATACACGTCCGCTTGTCAGTGCGGCATTCAGGGCTGATTGCTTAGCATTTTTAATATTATTGAATGTAGACGGGTTGAAATCTTCGTTATAATAGGTTATAATAGTAATGGCATCCGTTTCAGCTAGGCTGCGTTGATTATCAACCGAAACCTTTATTCTGGCGGGTGCTATTTCTATTTGTTTAACTCTATGCCCTGCAAAGTTATAATTTGCGCCTTGCTCTAGATATTTGTCCGGTGGAACATCTACCGCAATTTTAACCATATAAGGGTCGTTATCTATATTAAATTTAGAATAGTAAATTTCCTGACCTTTTACTTTATGTTTGTGTTTTTCGTCAGCAGGAATAAATGTAAAGTATTTTGCTCTTTCTACTATTTCATTTATTTTTGTATAAAAAGCATTTTGTTTAATATCTGACGGATTTTGTTTTTGGGATGTCCTTTTTGCTCCATCTTTTGTAAAAACTACAGTACGATTATTAGATTTTATTGTTACATTACCAACATGACGAAAGGCTTCAACAACGTAATTTCTAATCCCTTTATGATTTCTTTTCCCAAATATAGGAATAATACTACTTTTTATTTCTACAGGTTTAATCTCACTAGGGCATGTTGATTTTGTATATACTTATATAGATTCTCAAGATAATATGTGGACAGTTGTTAATGATACATATGACATGAATAAATCTGATTCTGATTGGAAAGTTCAAATTGCTCATTTGGCCCAAGTTTTAGGTACGATGAGAAATTATTATTCAATTATTATAGTTAAGACTCCTAAAATGATTTGGCAGCATTGGTAAATTCAAATAAGAACTGCTGTTTAATCTCATCGGGGATATTAATAATAGATTTATAGAATTGATAGATTGCTGGAAAATATAAGTATGTACTTGTAATAATGACAAAAAGTGTTAGAACTATGAATACAAAACTGATAGCCCAATATAAAGTAGGTATTTTTAAATTATTATAATTATCAATG
>CABUAQ010000022.1 GCA_902489575.1 uncultured bacterium | reverse complement strand
TGTTTAAATCAAATTCGGAATATTCTTGTATATATTTATCTTGAAAAGTACAGATATGCTTAATTACATCTTTATAAGTTTTTTCACCAAGCGGAGTGATATAATTTTTATATACAATTTGTCTTTTACCTTTTAAAGCAGCATCTCTTCTTAGGTATCCCTTTTCTTCTAATTCTGCCAAAAATTTGCAAACATAAGAACGTTTCATCAATATATTTTTTGCTATTTCCAATTGTATAATACCCGGGTTTAAATAAATATTCTCAAGTATAATATACTCTTCTTTATTTAATTTTTGATCTTTTAGAACTATATTTCGAGCAATTTCATTGAATGCCTTAGTTACAAGTTCTGCTGCAAATACTATTGTTTCAGTATATGGTATGTTCTTTTTTGTAACCATCTAGACCTCTTCGTATAGTACTTTATTACAGTTATCTTAGCACAAAAAGTATTTATAAATTCAATTGAGCCTTTTCATATTTTTTATAAAAATAAAAAAGCATTAAAAATCCAATAAAAGTAAAAAACATCCCTGGTAAGGCTGTATATTGATAACCAAAACCATGTTCAATCGGCAGACCGCCGACAAAAGCGCCCATTGCATTTCCAAGATTAAAAGAAATTTGAGAAAAAGATGCCCCTAGCATCTCCCCGCCCTTTGCATTTTCAATTAATAAAACTTGTTGCGGGGCGGATATTGCAAATAAACAACCAGTGCAAATACACATTAAAAGTATAGACAAATACATATTTGATGCTGTAAAAAATATTATTATTAAAGCAATACATGCACTAAGTTGAGTTAAACTTGCAACAATTGACGGAGAATATTTATCGGAAAGTTTACCTCCTAATAAATTTCCAATACACATTCCGGCACCTGCTAACACCATAATTAAAGAAACATACTTGGGTATTACTCCTGATACATTTACCAACAACGGATTTATGTAGCTGTACCAGCAGAAGATTCCGCCATTTCCCATGATAACGGCAATTATTAAAAGCCAGGGTCCGAGACTTTTTAAGAATTTGAATTGTCCTTGAAACCCGCAATCAGGTAATGGTTTTAAATATGGTATTAGTTTTATTATTGAGTATACAATAATAAATCCAAATAACCCGATTAATAAAAAAGTTATTCTCCATGAAAAATGATGGCTTACAAATGTTCCAAATGGAATACCAAAAAGATTCGCTAGGGTCATTCCAGCAACCATTACAGCAACAGCTTGATTCTGTTTACCATGCTCACATAATCTTCCTGCCGCAATAGCTCCCACCCCGAAAAATGCCCCGTGCGGAAGTCCTGAAATAAATCGCATTACGCAAAATAAATTATAATTTCCAACAAATGCAATTATTAAATTTGCAATTGTGAAAATACTCATAAGGTACAACAGAATTGTTTTCAATGGTTTGGTTCTGGCAATCAAAACTAAAAGAACTGAACCAAATGCCACTCCTAGTGCATAGTATGATATAAAATTCCCCGCTTTTGGAATTGAAATATTCATTGTATTTGCAACATCGGGAAGAACTCCCATCATTACAAATTCTGCCATACCTAATCCAAAAGTTCCTAGTGCAAGGGGTAAGAGACAATTACTTTTTCTCATGTTTTACACTCCATTCTGTTTTATTTTTTATATTCCGTAAAAAGCCGTAAGATTTTATTTACGACTTTTTAGCGGTTTATAATATTTTGGGGATAAATCTGTATTTTACTTTTTCTACGTATTTTTGATATTCAGGGTCTTTAATTAAGTGTCGTTCTTCGGTTATTGACCTTAGATAATAAATATATATCCATATGAATGTTGCTCCAAGTATCATTGTTTTTTCTATTATTGAATAGCTTTGAGATACAATAAGCGGAATTGTTGTGAGTAATATATACATAATGTATAAAGAATAGTTTGGGTGTCTTACAATATTATACGGAAACCCAGTAACTATTCCTCTATTTGTAAGATTTCCGGATTTTGAACCAAGTCGTAATATAGAGATGAGAATTCCAATATTAACTAAAATTACAAGTATGTTTAAAACAGCTAATAATATTTGGTTATTTACCGGAATTAAAGATTCTGTTGTAACCTGGAAAGCTTTGTTAGTTATTAAAGTTACAGGGTAATAGCAGGCAATACAGGTTAATATGCCTAAAGGGGTTGTATCTACGGATTTAATTTTGTTTTTTAATAAATCAAGTTCTGTCAGGTAACTAAACGCAAGAACAAGAGTTGTGAGTGTCAGGATAAGTTTCAGCCAAACATCTCCGGTGTCTATAACATACTGCAAAATGCCTGAAAATTTACTTAGACCGGTGCTTATATCAGTAATTGCCTGTGCATATAGTGCGTATAGAAATTCAAAATTGTATTTTAAATTTGCCAGATAATCATTGCAAAGAATGTTAACTGTGTAAACACCAAAGAAAGTTTTCATAAATAGTATAGTAAAGGCTTGTTTTTCGTCTTCTTTTGGCTCAATATTTTTTAAGAATTCTTCAGTTGTTTCATTTTTTCTAAATTGTCTTTTTACATAATTTATTATTGCAATATTCCTTGATTTCAATATGGACTTGGGTTTTACAGCAAAAAATATTACCGGTGCAAACACAAGGTATCCAATATAATAAATATAGAAAAATGCTGTATAGTCAAAGTTCTGATTTTTAATGGACTCGTAGTACAACGGGCAAAGTATTATAAACGCCAGAATTATGCCGTATATTATTAAAGATGAAAAATAGTGTTTTATAATATCTTTTGATGTAACCTGTTTTTCAATAGTTTCTTCCATAATCTCCCTCACTCAATATAAAATCCACTTTATAATAGCATAATTTGTGAATTTAGACAAATTATGTTATAATAATCTCATAAATTTTTTCTGAGAGGTATTTATGAAAAAGTTATTGTTATTGGTGTTATTAGTTTTTTGCGTGGTTAGTTGTGCAGTGGCGTCAGATGTTTCTACCCGAAGCAAGTCTGATATTTTTACGGAAACTAATATTTCAACTTTTAAAAATGCACATATTCTTTTAAATTACAGTTTGAAAACTTATTCGAGCGGCAAAAAAGGTGTGTTTTATAGTGATGCTGTAGCTGTATTACAAAAATTACGATATAAAGAAGGTGTTGAGGAGGTAAAATTTATCAAGCTGAAAAATAGTTGTTCTAAATTACCTGCCGTTCAGTCTAAAATTGGTCCCGCTACTGCTTGCGGAAAAATTATTTTAGATGTGAACGGATTTGATAAGGGTTCAAATCAATTATTCCAAGATAAAAGCTCTGTACAGGCAAAGGATCAATTTATTTTATACATGTACGCTAACGCTGTAAAACCGGCATATTTGTCTCCGGAAGATCTTTTGTTGATGACAAATCCTGTACAGTAATGCTTTATAAAGATTTATTTGAGCGCAGGTAGCTTTCTATGAATTCGTCTAGGTCTCCGTCCATAACGGCATCTGTATTTCCGGTTTCACATCCTGTTCTGTGATCTTTGACCATTTTGTACGGATGGAATACGTAGGAGCGAATTTGTGAACCAAAGTTAATATCTACATTTTCACCTTTTAGCTTTGCCATTTTCTCTTCATATTCAGCTTCTTTTATTGCCAAAAGTTTTGATACAAGAATTTGCATCGCATACTCTTTATTTTGGAGTTGAGAACGTTCTTGCTGGCATTTTACAACAATTCCTGAAGGCTTGTGCAGTATTCTTACCGCTGTTTCCACTTTGTTAACGTTTTGCCCGCCGGCGCCGCCTGAACGCATTGTTGTTATTTCAAGGTCCTCTGGTGAAATTTTAATTGTTTTTTCAAAATCTTCTATTATCGGAGATACTTCAACGGATGCAAAACTTGTTTGTCGTTTCCCGTTTGCATTAAATGGTGAGATTCTTACCAGACGGTGAACTCCTTTTTCTGCTTTTGAGTATCCAAATGCGTACTTCCCGGAAATTTTTATAGTTGCAGATTTTATTCCCGCTTCTTCACCGTCAAGTTTGTCAAGTAGTTCTGATCTCCAACCGCGTTTTTCTATCCATCTTAAATACATTCTCAAAAGCATACTTGCCCAATCTTGTGCATCTGTTCCGCCTGCACCTGCATTAATTGTTAAGATTGCATCAGCACTGTCATATTCTCCGGAAAGCAGTTGCTCCAGTTCAAATTTTTTAAGTTCCTTTGCCAATGCTTTAACCTGAATATAACAATCATTAATTATATCCTGATCGCAAAGCTCTATCGCCGCATGGCTGTCTTCAATTATATTGTCCCATTGCGCAAGTTTATTCAGGGTCTCTTTTTTTTCTTTAATTTCTTGGCCTATTTTAGTGGATTTGTCCGGATCTGACCAGATTTCAGGATTTTGCATTGTACTTTCTAACTTTAGAAGTTCTTTTTCTATAGTTTTCAGGTCAAAGACACCCCTTTATTTTTTCAATGCGTGGTTTTATATTATTTAATTCTTGTTTTAATTCAGCTTCCATAATTATATTGTAATATAAAAATTTCGGCTTGCAATTACTCTTAATGTTGCTATAATTAAAGTTGAGAGAGATTTTATAATGGAAGTTTTAAAACAGTTAAAACAAATTTATTTAAGTAAAAATGCTTTACAAAATCATATAACTCTATTTTCTATCATAGGTTTATTTGTGTTGTTTGTGTGCAAATATACAGCATCTTGGGCAAATATACTTTATCAGGACTTTTTTATAGTTCCTCCGTCCAACGCTGTAGAACTTTGGTTTTATTTGTTTTCGCTTATATTAATTTTAATATATTTAACCGGATACGGGTATAATTTTATAAACAGAGTTTTAAATGATAAAGATTTTGTCTTACCGGAATTTACCTTGGAACCTTTTTATATTTTTATAAAAATGATTCCGTTGTTTATCTTCTGGGGGATATATTATATAGCGGCGGCTATTTTGGGAGTTTATGTGTTTACATCATATGAGAATTTTATGTTCAGCTATGTTTATATGGCGATTATGATATGCTTGATCCCTTTTGTATTAATGATATTTGCCTTTTTTGCAAAAAACTTTAAATATGATAAAAAATTCTTTTTGCTCCCAATACTTGGAAAAGCTCTTGACAGAACTTTGGGTGATATCATCTTTTTATCAATTCAAATTTTTATTGTTTCATTGATTCCGGTTTTAATTATTGTCGGAGTAGAATACTGTTCTAAGTTTATTTCTGAAAATTTATTGAATTTATCTATAAGATTATGTGCAGCGTGTCTTGTAGTATATATTACAGTTATTTTAAATTATTTGTATAATATAGAGCTTGCAAAAATCGCGGACGAAAAACTTAATAATTAAGTTGTAGTTGAATCCGGAATAATTTGAATTCTTCCATCATCAAATATGGTTACCGGGTTTGTGTTTTTTTGCAGTACTGATTTTATGCATTTTATTGCATCAAAAGAATATTTTTGTATTATATTATCCGGCTTGTTGAGATTTTTGAACCCGTCATTGCCCTGTGCTGCATAATCATTTATAACAGTTGTATAGTACTTATTTGTCCTTGGGTTATTGATGTCTATAGGAATTTCTTTACCTTTTCTTGTTACAAATGTCATTGATGTAACTTTGCCGTTAGAAGTTACTGTATATTTAAGTCCTGATGTATAGAAAATCCCGGGTTTATTAGCAACATTTGTGAATGATTTTGCCGCTTGTTTTATACCGTCAACAATGTCTTTTTCACTGTAGTTGACTTTGTACAATTTATTTTGGAAAGGCAAAATATCTGTAAGTATTCTTGTATCAACTTTACCCGGTTCAAAATAGCCCCTTATATTTGAAGATGGTAAAATTGCAATGTCGCAATCCAAATCTTTTCTTATGCAGTCAACAATAAAGTACGCATGTGGATTAGGTTCAATCAAATCCTTTTTTAGAGGTGGTGGAGCCGATTCTATGTATCCATATGTTTCACGTGCTCCAAACACCTTGTCAAAAAGGTATTTAACTGCTGCACTGCGTTTAAAGTCTCTTGTATATCCAACATTGTTTTGAACTTTTTTAATAACACCTTTTTGATCAAATTCAAGATTAAGAATTCCAAAGTTTTTACCATCACGTCCGGCTTGAGTAATAATTACGGGTTCACCTGATTTTGAGTAAAACAGGTTCTTACCCTCTTTTATATCCAGAAGTAAATCGTGTGAGTGTCCGCCTAAAATGACATCAATTCCCTGAGTTTGGTTTGCTATTATTTTATCCATTGTATAACCAAGATGGGAAAGCAGAATGATTTTATTTATTCCTTGCGCTTGAAGTTTATCCACTTCTTTTTGTATGTTTACTACGGTTTCTTTTGATTTATTAACTTTTATATCTCGGTGAATGATTCCGGCCTTTGAGCGGCTTAGCAGGTCAATTGGTGAAGTCCCGATAATACCGTATTTATGTCCGTTTTTCTCTTCTATTACAGAGGTTTTTATAGTACTGCTCCAAGGATTATTTGGATTTATATTAACATTAGCGGATAAAAGATTATAACTTATTTGCGGAAGGATTGCATTGACTTTTTCCTGCATATCATACTCATGATTTCCAACTGCAGAGGCAGTTATACCAATCATTTTTTGAAACATAACCGCAAGCTGATTTGTCTTATAATCTTCGCCAATCATGATATCACCTGAAGATAGTTTAAAAGTATCAACATCTTTTTTATCTTTATTTTTTGCATCAAATATGTTAGATGCAGTTACGGTACGTTCCATGTTTATGGATTTCCCATGATAGTCATTGATGTAAAAAATGCTGGTCCTTACGTTATTTGATTGGCTGATTGGCTGTATCATCTCTTAGTGAGTCCCTTTAGCATGAAACCACATCAAAGATTTTTTTGCCCCTTATTTAATAATAAATTTACAAATTTTAAAATTTCATTATTTGAACCTGCCAATATTGGGAAAGCCTATCATAAATTTCATTCACTTTATCTACGACTTCTATCAGTACTACACCATAATTCAGACATTTATATTCTCCCATCTGATGAAGACCTATTCGTGTTTTTATTAAGCAACCATATTCAGTTAGTATTTCCTGAAGTTTTAAGGACTCTTCTTTTCTGTTTTCAACAGATATTCCTATTATTGCAGTCATATAATCTCCTTTTTATAATGTAGAGTATAAACTTCCGCAATAAAAAAAATAATACCCTTGTGAGGTATTATTTTTTATTTGTTAAAATATTGATAATTTACTCGATATCGAGATTATCGTCGGCTTGAAGCTGTTTTTTACGAATGTTGTGCATCACGGCATCAACTAACAACTCATAAGATTTCATGCTTTCAATGCTTGGAAATTCTTCTTTGAGTTGGGCTCTGACCATTGCTTCCAGCTCTTGTTCGTCAGAAAGTGATTTAAGATTATCCACACCGCTGATTGCTTCAAGGTAATCAGTTGTGCTTTTATCTAAAGTGTTTTTATTTGAAAACTCAAGCCAGCGTAGTTTTGGGCTTACAGTTTCTTTTAATTTTTTTACAAGTTTTAAATTTTTTATTCGGTCGAACATACGCTACCTCTAAGTTCTTTATTACCTTCTTGTATCATTTTAAAGTATCCTGAAAAAAATAATTGACTTTTTAACAATTTAACGTTACAAAATTTAACAAAAATTCTAAAATTAAGTTATATTCTGCTAAAGTCGGTTAAATAGTCGTATTTTTCTTTTAATAATGTTAATAAAGCAAGTCTGTTTTTCTTAACATTTTCATTTTTATCCATGACAAGTACATCGTCAAAGAATTTAGTAACAGTCGGGTTAAGATTTTCTAATTCTTCAAGATAAATTTTGTAGTCAGAAGTTTGATTAATTTCTTTAACTTTGTTGTACAAAGTTTTTTCAATATCTTCTTTGAATAAGCTTTCGCAAACAGTATCTGTAGAATTTTCTTTCAGAATTCTTATCACTCTGTTTGCATTTTCTAATAATTGGTCAGAATTTAGGTTATTGACAATTTTTACTCTTTCCACGTAATCTGCAATATTAACAAGCGGATTATTTACAGCACAAGCTTCCAGAGTATTTTTATTAAATTTGTCATTTAATAAAATAATCATTCTTTGAACAAAGAATTCATTAACTTCATCTGCACAATCTTTTTGTACTGGAAGAAGTTGTAAAGCTTCTTTGATATATTTATCAAGATTAATTTTTAAGTTAGCATCAAGAATTGTTCTGATAACTCCTAATGCGGCACGTCTTACACCCAGCGGATCTGATGATCCTGTAGGTTTTTTGCCTGCTGCAAACACTGCACAAACTGTATCAATTTTATCGGCTATACCAACGATTTGACCTTCAATGTTCTTGGCAGTTTCAGATTCTGCGTTCAGCGGGAAATAGTGTTCTTTAATGCCTGTGCAAACTTTTGAATTTTCACCTGATACTCGAGCGTAATCTGCTCCGATAAATCCTTGAAGTTCCGTAAATTCAAAAACTAAATTTGTAGTCAAATCGGCTTTGCAAAGCAGAGCTGTACGCTTGATATCACTTGAATCAACATTTAAATCCTTAGCCATATTTTGAGATAACTTGATAAGTCTTTGGGTTTTATCAAACATAGTTCCCATTCCTTTTTGGAAAGTTACCCCTTTAAGGCTTTCTACGTAATCTGACAAAGGTTTTTTAGTATCTTCATTAAAGAAAAATACAGCATCATCAAGTCTGGCTTTGATTACTCGAACGTTTCCTGCTTGAATATTTTTGAATTCATTTCCAATGTAGTTTGTCATTGTTATAAATTTATTAATTAATTTTCCGTCTTTATGCAGAGCAAAATATCTTTGATGAACTGCCATAACAGTAACTGTTACTTCTTCAGGGATATCAAGATATCTAGGGTCAAATTCACAAACTGCAGCAACAGGATATTCTGTAATGAAGGTTACTTCTTCGAGTAGATCATCTGTATAATAAGGTTCGGCTCCAATTTTTGCGGCAGCTTCTTTTGCCCGTTCTATAATTAATTGTTTTCTTTCGTTTTGGTCAACTATTACACAAGCATTTCTCATTGTTTCAACATAATCTTTCGGATCTCCGATTAAAACTTTTTGCTGTGCAAATCTGTGTCCTCTTGTGTATATTGAAGATTCTTTATCAATAATTTTTATTTTTACTTCTTCTTTATCAAGTATAGACACAATCCATTTGATAGGACGAGAGAATTTTTCTTCATTGTATCCCCATCTCATAAAGTGTGCACCTTGAAGTTTCATAAAAATTGATGGAACATTTTCTTGTAAAAGTTCTGAAATAGATTTGCCTTTTACGATTATTTTTGCGTGAACGTAATTGTTTTCAACATATAAATCATCTTTTGTTAAATTATTTTTTCTGGCAAAACCTTCACCGGCTTTTGTTAAATTTCCGTTTTCATCGAATGCAACTGTTTGAATTGGACCTTTGATAATTTTTTCTTCATCAGAGGTTTTGTTTTCAAGTCCGTCAATAATCACTGCAAGTCTGCGAGGTGTTGCGTAAACTTTTATATCTGTAAATTTAACTTTGTTATCATTTAAAAAACTTGTGAATCCGTTGTTAAGCTGTTCAATAGCCTGCGGGATAAATTTATAAGGTAATTCTTCTGTCCCTACTTCCAATAAATAAATGCTCATCTTATATCCTTTTATTTTAGTATAATCCTTACGAAGATTATAGTAAAAGCATAGTCTGATGTAAAGTAAACCTTTAAGGTTTATAAAATGAAATTCATTTCGTATCCGCCAGAATTAAGACCTAAGATCTTTTATTGGCGGGTAAAAACCCAGCGTCCTTTATTATTTGTTGAATAAATTACTTTTTTGTTTGGTCTTTCTTTTTTTTCTGCCACCGGAATCTCTTTTTTTTTTCCTTATCTGCAATTTTTAAGCTTTCTTTTGCTTTAAGTTCATTAAAAGCGCTTGCCATAAGAGTTTCTGTATACACAGGTGTAGTGTGTGCATAGTCAAAGATAATAACCCCGTTTGCACTCATGTTTCTTGTTTGGTAAATTTGTCTTATTAAATCTTCAGAGGCTCCGCCCATAAATGTAACAAATAATCCAGCATACAGGTCTGTATCCGGAGATTTAATATTTATAACATCATTCATCATAGATGTAAGCATTTTAGGGTCATTAGTTAAAAATAGCGGTGTAAATCCATCAATATAACCTTTGGCAGACCAGGTTCTCCAGTCTTGCTGTTTTGTTGCAAGTGCTGAAGCTATATCTGGAAATATTACTGTACTGATATATACCCCTTTTTCTTTTCCAAGTTTACCTACTTTTCTGACAAAGTTAGTAATATTATTGCGCCTGTACTGGTTCCAATCGAGCCATAGTGCATCAGCCATTGTGAGTTCAGCTGGATCTGTGCCGTATAAAAGTTTAAAGTCATTCCTTGCATACTCACTGAACCCCCAGGCTCCTGCTTCACTTCTGGCATTTGCATTCGGGTATCGAATATAATCTAAATTAATTCCATCCGGTTTATACTGTGTGATAATTTCTTCTATGAGTTCAAGTAAAAATGTTTGAACTTCAGGGTTTGCAGGGTCTATAAAAAATCCGTTATGTTCTGATGTTGATTGAGTTGCTCCCGGAATATCTGCGAATTTTTTTGTTTTGTTTCCCCAGTCTGGTCTAACTGAAAGGATACTTGACGGTTCTGATTCAGGAGGTTTATTTCCGACATAAAATGATTGAAACCAGATATGAATTTGCATATCACGTTTATGAGCTTCTTTTATCCAAATTGCAAGAGGATCAAATCCTGAAAATATTTCATTTTGAACTGTAAAACCGTATTTGTTCATTGTCCTACTTGGGAAAACAGTTTTTCCATGGAAGTATGTTTCAAGAAATACTGCGTTAAAACCACTTGCTTTCATTTTTTCAAGTGTTGAAATAATTTGTTCGGGAGATGTTTCTGTCGGGCGTACCCATGTCCCTTTGAGTTCATTTTTCATATATGGCAGTGATGTCTTTATTGCCATGTTTGCGGCATCAATTGCTTCCCGGGTGTATTGATGTAGCACTGTACTGTTTTGTTTTTCATTTTCAGCTATAGTTAAATAATTTTCCGCAGTTTGGATATAGCCTGCTGGAAGTGTATAGTTGTACCCTGGAACCGTATTTTTGTAGTAGGCAATCATTGAGTTTGCTTCATTGATTTTCATTTTGGCTTCGTAAGTGTAGCTTTCTGAGGTTGTGTATACTGTAATTTTGTTATTTATATTGTCAACATATACTTTTGAACCTACAGAAATATTTTGAGTAATCCAGTTTTTAGCCCGTCCGTGACCGCTTATGACAATACCATCAGCAGGTATTGTTGAATCTGCACCGCTTAGCGATGTGACGGTATTACCTTCAACAATTGCTTCGGTCCCGAATTCGTTTGTTCCCGTGTGCAGACCAAAATGCGGGGTGTATATTACAAGTTTATTTGCACCGCGACCTCCGGGATAATAGCTGGCACTGAAACTAGGATCTATAACATCAATATTTGCTGTACTTTTTTTAAAAACTATTTCGTTAGAGTTGATAATAAGTGGTGACAATGCGCTTAGCTGGGGTTGTTGAGTATTATCCTGAGGGTAAAATATCATTGAGTCAATATCTGCGGCCATCGCTTCTGTGATGGTTAATAATAATGAAATTAGTAGTATTACAAGGTATTTTTTTTTCATTATTTCTTTCTTCTTTTATGGTAATATCCGGTATTTTGGTATCTTAAAGCTTCTAATTCCCTAATTTTATCAGGAACTACCGTGTTTTCCGGTTGTACTAAAAAGGCTTTTTTATAATATTGGTTTGCTCTTATCAGATCACCTAATTTTTCGTACATAGTGGCCATTTTTATTAAGACATTGAAGTTTTCTTTGAATCCGTTTTCAAAAGCCATATTATAAAAATATAAAGCTTTTATATATTCTTCTCTTGTATAATAGAATTCTCCAAAATAATAATTTGTAGCCGCATCTTTTTTATCTATTTTTAAAGCTCTGAAAAAGTAAGCCTTGGCATAGCTGTTTTGTTTTTCAAAATCATAAACTCTGGCCATCTGTACAAGCGGGTATATATTCTGAGGTTCTATCTTTGTAAGGATAAAATACTCTCCGCTGGCTTTTTTTAAATATTCTTTTTTTTCATCCTTGTCCTGTGTATCAAGTGCCTTGTTAAAATAATAATCTGCAAGTTTTTGAGTTGTCTCTTTATTTATTTTTGAATAATCAATATGCTCATTATCATATTTAACACTTCCGAATTCTACAGCTGTTGCGCAATCAGAACCAGAAGTGCTTCCAAGCAGTATGAAAGCACTTAATATTATCAAAATTTTCTTATAAATCGGTGTAAGACGAAGATGTATCTGCATCATGGTGATAAAACCAGTAATCTTCAGCTGCAGGGTCTGTATAAACATACAACTTTCTCCAGAATCTTACAAATTTATTTTGTTTTCTATACGCAGCTTCATCGGCAGTATAATATTCTTGTCCGGCAGCTCTTGCTTTACTAATGTTTACTGCATCCGCAGTTTGAGCAGAAAAACCGTTTGATCTTAAAACGGCAGGGCTGGTTGCTTGATCAACCGATATCGCGGCATTTGCTATTGCCGGAATAGATGCTGCCACTATTGCAATAAATAATGATTTTTTCATAGTCACCTCTTTTTTATACATTATATTTTTTTTTTCATACCATTGCAATAATATTATAATTTGTTTACAAAAAAATGTCCTGTACTATTCGTATGATTTAATTATAACTTCTTCAAGCTTGTCAAGGAGTTTGTTTTCCGGAACTCTTGCAATTATTTCACCTTTTTTAAAGACGTAGCCTTCATTTATTCCGCCGGCGATACCAAAATCTGCGTGTCTGGCTTCTCCGGGGCCGTTAACAGCGCATCCCATTGTCGCTATAGTAATATTTTTATCAAGATTTTTGAATCTGTTTTCGACTTTTTTTGCTAATGCAATCAAATCTATTTGAGTTCTTCCGCAGGTTGGACAGGAAACGAAATTTACACCGTGTTGACGAAGTTTCAGGCTTTTTAAAATTTCATATCCAGCAAAGACTTCTTCAACCGGATCTTCTGTCAGTGATACCCTTATGGTATCACCTAATCCTTCAGCTAAAAGAGTTCCTAAGCCTACAGATGACTTAATTAATCCGCCTTTTAATGTCCCAGCTTCAGTTACTCCAAGGTGCAGAGGGTAATCAACTTTTTGAGCCATTAATCTATAGGCTTCAATTGTTGTTAGAACATCGGATGACTTTAAGGATATTTTTATCAAATCGAAATCTAAATCTTCAAGGATTTGAATGTGTTTCATTGCACTTTCAACCATTTTTTCGTGAAGGGGAATGTCTTTATCCAATAAATCTTTTTCAAGTGAACCTGCGTTAACACCTATTCTTATCGGAATTTTTTGTTGTTTTGCAAGGTTTACAACCTTTTCGACATTTTCCCGTTTTCCGATATTCCCGGGGTTTAAACGTAGTGCTGCAATTCCGTTATTGATACACTGTATTGCCAGTCTGTAGTCAAAATGAATGTCTGCGATGAGTGGTACAGGCGAAATTTTTACTAAATCTTTTATAGCTTCAGCAGCATCTTTATTTAAGACTGCAAGTCTGATTAGTTCACATCCGGAGCCGGCCAATTCTTTTATTTGACGTGTGGTTTGTTCTTTGTTTCTTGTGTCAGTATTGCACATTGATTGAACACTGATCGGATTATTATTACCGATTTTTACATTTCCTATCGAAATTTCTTTTGATTTTCTTCTTTTTATCATACAATTATTTTATCACAATAATAAAATGAGAGGGTAATAATTATGAGAATTGCGGTATTATCGGATTTGCATGCTAACGCACAAGCTTTAGAAGCGGTTATGAATGATGTTATTAATCAAAATTGTGAGCATGTTTTCTGCTTGGGTGATATAGCCCTTGCTGGTCCTCAGCCCAAAGAGGTGACAGACTATGTTATGGCTCAAAATACCTGGACTGTTATTCAAGGTAATACTGACAAAATGATTGCACAATATGGTCCGGAAGTTGTTGAATTTTTGGAAGCCCAGTATCCTATTATGGCAAATGCAATTGCCGATGATGTATTATCTTTAGATGATGCGCACAGGGCGTATCTTGCGGAACTTCCACCCCAGTTGAGTTTTGATGTTGAAGGTTGTAGTGTTTTATTAGTTCATGGGTCTCCAAGAGCTAATAACGAGGATATATTGCCAGGGATGCCGTTAGAAATTATTGATGAAATTATTGAAGGTACTAAGGAAAAGCTTATTTTATGCGGTCACACTCATGTCCCTTGCGGCTATCAAACTAATACCAATCAAACCGTTGTAAATGTTGGCAGTATCGGTCGCCCTATGACGCTGGAACCAAAAGCGTGTTATGCTATTATTGATTTTTCTCAGGGTTCATTTGAAGTTAAACACAGATTTGTTGATTATGATAATGTTCTAGCGGCACAATTGATGTCTCAAAGAGGTTTTGTGGGGGCGGACAGACTCGCTGATTTGTTGTTAAATCCTGTTGAAAGACATGTTTAGTAGGGTTAAACTGTTATTATGGATGATTTGAGCAATTATTTTGATGATTTACGATTACGTTATCGTGAGGCTTTTTTGGAGTGCGCAGATGCGATTGTTTCTGAAATTCTAGCTTTAAAGCCAGCTAATGTGTCCGGTGAAATATTTGATAATTATTACGACAATTCAGATGGTAAACTCTGGCAGCTGAATGTTTTAGATTTATTAAAAAATAAGTTTTTATTTGACATTGAGCAAGGGCTGGTGGAAATAAGCAGTCTGCGTGATTCATTTGACTGTGCCGGTTGCGGAGTTTGTTGCAGGCTGGCGTGCAGTGAATTTTCTCCATCAGAGCTTTTTGAAAAAGCTGATAATGGTGACAATTATGCTTCTCAATTTATAAGAATTTTTGTTCCATATAACTCAGAAGATGTGGTTAAAGCTGTTTTCCCCCAGTATTTAGACATGCTCAAAAACAGAAAAGAAGAAGGTTATTACTTTTATCATTGTCCTAAGGTTACTACAGATAATAGATGTCCAGATTATGCAAACAGACCTCAGATTTGCAGAGATTTTCCTGATAATCCTTTAGCTTTTTTACCGCTGTCCTGCTCTTATAAGAATTGGAAGTTAAAAGCGGAACCTGTATCGCTCAAGGTCAATGCGCTTTCTGAAATTGTTAATTTTTATATTGAAAATTTAAATAAAGTAATTTAGTTTAAATTTATGTTGTACAAATAATTTCAGCATGTGATAATGAAATTATGGAAACATTATCAGGGCTTAGTTTAGAGGAAATTGAAAATATTACGGATGCGCTCGGTGCTACCAAGTTTAGAGCACGCCAGATTCATAACTGGATTTATTTAAAATCAGTTAAAGAAATTGATGAAATGACTGATTTGTCAATAAAGTTCAGAGATGAGTTAAAAAAAGTTGCAAAGGTCTCTGATACAAAAATAAAGGTTAAGCAGGTCAGTTCCGATGGGACTATAAAATATTTGTTAGAGTTTCCGGATGGAGAATGTGTTGAAACTGTTCTAATGAGATTTGACAACAGGGCAAACCTGACAGCTTGCGTAAGTTCTCAGGTTGGATGTGCTGTGAATTGTTCTTTCTGTGCAACCGGGAAACGAGGTTTTATTAGAAATCTTTCTTATAAAGAAATTATAGAACAAGTTTTGACTATTCAGCGTGATACAGGTTTGAAGGTTACTAATGTTGTATTTATGGGGCAGGGTGAACCCTTGTTAAATCTTGATAATGTTTTAAAGGCTATGCAGATTTTTAATGAGAATTTTCAAATTGGGGCCAGACGTTTAACTGTTTCTACATCAGGAATTATCCCGCAAATAAGAAGGCTTGCTGATTTGGACATGCAATCAACCTTAGCAGTTTCTTTACACGCACCTAACCATGAAATCCGTAGAAAGCTGATGAAGATTGAAGATAAATATAATATGGACGAACTTTATAAGGCTTTGAAATACTATGTCGAAAAAACCGGAAGAAGAATAACGATTGAGTATCTTTTGATTAAGGGGCTCAATGATACTGTTAATAGTGCAAAAGAACTTGCAAATTATTTGAAAGATATTAAGTGCAATATTAATTTAATTCCGTATAATCCAACAGCTCAAAATGATTATCAAAAGCCATCAAATAATTCTATAATGAAATTCAAGGCATTAATGGAGCATTCCGGCAAAAAAGTTACGGTAAGGCTTGAGCGCGGCGCAGATATTGATGCTGCCTGTGGTCAATTAAAGGGCAAAGTTAATTAAGGTTCTATTATAGGAACATTTATCTCAAACTGGGTTTGTGTTTTTGTTGATTTGGTTAATTTTAAAGATATGTTTTGTTTTTCCAGATAGTTTTTACATATTGCAAGTCCAAGTCCGCATCCGTTTTTCTTACTTGTGTACCCCTCGGTAAATATATCTTTTTGCTTTTCTTTTGGAATTGGTTTACCGTTGTTTGATATTTTAATTATACCGGTATTACCTTTTACTTCCGCAAGTATTTCTATTTTTCCTTTAACTTCAATGGCTTCAATACCGTTTTTTATTATATTTACTATACAGGCAAGAAATTTATTTTCATCTGTCAGAATATTTCCGCTATTTTTTATGAAAACTTCGATCTCAATATTCTTATCTGTTACATAAGCTTTTGCCAGTTCTACGCCTTGTTCTATTATATTTTTAAAATCAATAATGTGCACAGTATTTGAATTTAGTAATTTTAAGTCAAGCAGGTTTGTCCCGATTATTTGAATTGATTTTTGAATACATCCCAGAGCATTTTCTATTGAGGAGTTTTCTATATTTAATTTTTCAAGGTTTTTTCTGATAATTTGAGAATACATATCACAAATTGATAAGTGGTTTCTAATCTCGTGAGATACACATTTTATTTGCTGGTTGATTTTCTCCGGTGTTAGTTGTTCTTTCATAGTACCTCTTTTTTTACTTAAAAATAAAGGGTTCTGGTGTCATTACAGAACCCTTTTTAATATATGTGTCAGAATTTTATACTGTAGTCATTGTTGAGGTTTTGCTAGTTTTAAAACCGTGGCTCAATGCGTATAAAACTGCATTCGTTCTGTCATTAACCTGTAATTTTTGGAAAATATTATTTACGTGAGTTTTAACAGTAGTTTCGGATATAATAAGTTTTCCTGCAATACTCTTGTAGTTAATACCCTCGGTTAAAAGTTCAAGTACTTCATTTTCTCTTGTTGTCAAGCTTGTAAGCAGATTTTCTCCTTCTGATGATTTTGCTTCTTCTTTTGCTGTTGTTTGAAAATATTCAAAAAATCTTGTTGATAATACTGCAGGAAGATAAATTTTCCCAGAAGCAACCTCTTCAATTGCATCAATCAGCTTAACTGAGGCCATAGTTTTTAGTACGTAGCCTTTGGCACCTAATTTCATTGCACGGTAGATTAAATCTGAATCATCATACCCGCTAAGTGCGATAATTTTTGTAGAAAGATTTTGTTTAACAATAGCTTGGATTGTTTGAAGCCCATCTTTTTCAGGCATATTTATGTCCATTAATACAACATCAGGGCGGTATTTTTTTACTAAATTTATGCCAAGATTTGCACTTGTAGTTGTACCTACGACTTCGTAACTACTTTCAAGATTGATTAATTCTTTGATGCCTCTTAAATGGTTGGCATTGTCGTCAATTAATAATACTCTCAGCTTTTTGTTAAAATCTCTCATTTATTTATTCCCCCGTGGTTGTAATTTGTATCTCTCTACACTTTATATACTAATCTTTTTAGAGGGTTTTTAAATCCATGCACTGATTGATAATTTCAGTAGGCAAGATTGAAGGTTGTATCTAAATCTAAAGATGTATAAAACTCCTCAATCATGCTCTAAATCATGATTTCGCCGCATGGTTGATTTTTTTCATGTCAATTTGTTAATAATATAATTGTTGTATCTTTTTTCTTCTTTTCTCCAATAAAAAAAGTAGGAGTATAGCTCCTACTTTTTTATCCTTTTTATTTTTTATTTATGATAGTGATATATTATCAATAAGTCTAACACTACCGACTTTACAGGCTATAAAGACTCTAGTTTTATTATTTGCTTTATCAACTTCTTCAAGATTTTCTTCATTTAAAAACTCAAGGTATTCAAGTTCGTGATGTTCATTTAAAAATTTGTATGCTGTTTCTTTCAAGGCTTCAATATCCGTAATTCCTTTTTTATAGCAAAGTTTTATGTTATTAAGAATTTTGCTCAATGCAAGTGCGTGTATTTTATCTTCTTCTGAAAGATATTTATTTCTTGAACTTAGAGCAAGTCCTGATTCTTCTCTCACAATCGGGCAAGGGATTATTTCAACCGGAATATTTAAGTCTTTCACCATCTTTTTTATTATAACAAGTTGCTGGGCATCTTTTTCCCCAAAAAATGCAAAGTCAGGTTGAACAATATTAAATAATTTGTTAACAACAGTACAAACTCCGTCAAAGTGCCCGACTCTTGATTTTCCGCATAATTTGTGAACATAAAAAAACGGTGGAATTACGTATGTTAAAAAATCGTTTGTTCTCATTTGATTTTCGCCGTACATTTCAGTTGGTGTCGGGGCAAAAACTATATTGACACCGGCGTGTTCACAAAGTTTGTTATCCGCCTCAAGGGTTCTCGGATATTTATCTAAATCTTCTCCGGGGCAAAATTGGATAGGGTTTACAAAAACAGAAACAACAACTTTATCGCATTTTTCAACCGCTCTTTTAATAAGGCTTAAATGTCCGTTATGTAAAGCTCCCATCGTTGGAACAAGTCCAATTGTTAAACCTTCTTTTTTCCATTGTTTTACCTGTTCTCTAACTTCTTTTATTGTGTTAATAAGCATTTTATACTCCTTTTACCAGTGGGGATGGAGATTAAAAGACTTCATCCTGATTTGGAAATTTTCCTGATTTTACATCTTCGTTAAATTTTTTTGCACAATTTAGGATAAGTGATTTCATATCTCCGTATTTTCTTGCAAATTTTGGTTTAAAATCTGAAAATTTGCCAAACACATCATCTGAAACAAGAACTTGAGCATCGCAATATCTGCCGGCTCCGCAAGATATTGTTGGAATTTTCAGATTTTCCGTAATGTATTTTGCACTGTTTTCAGGCATCATTTCAAGTACTATCGAAAAAGCTCCTGCTTGTTGAACAAGTTTTGCTTGTTTTAAAATTTCTTCAACTGCTTGATCATCTTTTCCCTGAATTTTGTATCCTCCAATTGTATTTAGAAACTGCGGTGTAAAACCTAGATGTCCCATAACAGGAATTCCGGATTCTGTGCATCTTTTAATCACCTCTAAAATATATTCGCTGCAGCCTTCAATTTTTACTCCGTTTGCCCCGAGTTTAATCATCTGACCGCAATTTTTTATAGCATTTTGTATATCTGTATGATAGCTCATAAAAGGCATATCTGTTATAACCATTGCATTATTGACAGCTTTTGATACGGCTTTTGTAAATATTGACATTTCTTCAATACCTACAGCATGGGTTGTTTCGTATCCAAGTGCAACCATAGCAAGGCTATCGCCGATTAAAATTACATCTATACCTGCCTCATCAAGATATTTTGCGGTTGAGTAATCATATGCGGTAAGCATTGAAAATTTTTCACCTGCCGGTTTTAGCTTTTGTAAGGTATTAACAGTAACTTTTTTTCTCATAGTATAAACTTATCCTTTTGAGTTCAGAGCAAATAATCCTGAAGATTTTTTTTGACTTTTTTTGAACCAGTAATATATTGCTCTTGCAACTCTGTTTGAACTGTGTCTTACAAGTCCTTCTTTACTGTCTTCGATGAGTTTTTTTGCAACAACTCTGATGCCCATTTTTTTAACTTCGGCGGTATCCAGTTTTACGGGATAAGAATCAGATTTTTGATACTTATCTGCGAGTTTTTCAGGCAGGTAATCATTGACCAAAACTGCATCAACTATTTTATCAGAGCCGGCATGCTGGATAAGTGCCTTAAGGTGGTCTGATACTTTATAATTATCTGTTTCGCCGGGTTGGGTCATAATATTACATACATAAATTTTTTGAGCTTTTGATTTTGCAATTTCCTGTGCTATTTCTTTTATTAAAAGATTGGGAATAACGCTTGTGTATAAACTTCCGGGACCAAGAATAATAAGTTCGGCATTTCTTATTGCGTGTATAACTTCATCTAATGCTTTACAGTTAGCAGGTTCTGTGAATAGGCGTTTAATTTTTCCGTGTGCTTCCGGAATAGTTGATTCTCCGTGGATAATTCTTCCGTCTTCAAGTTCAGCAACAAGTTTCATATCATCCAGTGTCGCAGGTAAAACCCTGCCTCTGATGGATAATACATTTGACGATGCTCTAACTGCAGATACCATATCTCCTGTAATGTCGCAAAGTGCTGTAATGAATAAATTGCCGAAGCTGTGGCCTTCTAAGCCGGCACCGTTATCAAATCTATATTTAAAAAGTTTGTTAACAAGGTCTTCATCGTCAGCAAGAGCGGTAATGCAGTGTCTTATATCTCCCGGGGGTAATATTCCCATAGTTTCTCTAAGTCTTCCTGAACTGCCGCCATCATCACCGACTGTTACTATTGCCGTGAGATTGTTTGTTATGTTTTTAACTCCGCTAAGCAGCATTGATAAACCTGTCCCGCCGCCAACCGCAACAATTCTTGGTCCTCTGTTAAGTTTTCTTCTTCTATATAAAGTTTCTAACAGTATGTCATTGTTTCTGTCTTCATCAAGATCAAGTATGGATAAGTTTGTTTTTTGCCAGCCTTTAAAAAATATTGCTGCGCCAAACATTACAATTCCGAAAGCAAGCCATTCTGTTGAAATTTTTGTTGCAATTTTGCTTATAAATTGCATAGTGTTATATATTGGCTGTAAATCAAAAAGTATCAGTATTCCGATAGTGATAAGTACTGCACCTATAAAAATTAATGCGAACCATCTTTTTACCTGTAATCCCGGAATCAACCATCCTGCTTGTTTTGGCATTTTAATTTTCTTAATCATACTAACCCTTTTTAATAAACCTTAATCAACCCAACCTGATTTTTGTGCATTTTTGTAATTGTACGGCACAGGTGTAATTATTTCTTTTGCTTGCATAATCAAATCTTTAGCATTTGCAAGTTTGTTGGAAAAATGAACGGAATCTGCTCTTACTACAGTTTTTCCTCCAATATTATTTGTAACTTGGGAATTTTGAAGTAAATCTTTGAGTCTTTGTATCGAAATATTTGTGTTTTCCAAATCCCTTGCTGAAAAATCGATATTTCCGTTTTCATCATAAATTTTTTCAAGATGAACTTCGTGAGCGGTTTGAATATTTTCTTCTTCTGCAATCTGTGCCAGCGTTTGACCGGTAGCTCCGTAATACACAAGCCACTTTGAACATTTCTTTATAGCTTTTGCTATTGTTCTTGAAAACTCTAAATTCTCAGCTGCTTGACGATACATAGCCCCGTGCGGTCTAACGTGTTCAATTTCCATATTGTAAGCTTTTGCAAATGTCATTATTGCTCCTACCTGATACATAACAAGAGCTTCAAGTTCATCCGGATCAAGATCCATTTGGCGGTACCCAAAACCTTGAATGTCATCAAATCCGATGTGAGCACCAATCACAATATTTTTTTCTTTAGACTGTAGCAAAGCTTCTTTAATTGTTAAAGGGTCACCGGCATGAAAGCCGCAAGCAATATTAACAGAGCTTACATAGTCCAACAATCTTGATTCTGAGCTGTTTTTATATATTCCAAAACTTTGCGCCAAGTCACAATTAAAGTCTATATTCTTTATTGTTTTTCTCTCTAAAACATTCTGCATAATTTCAATCTCATAAATTCTATATCCTAGTTAATTATACACGATAAAGATAATAAATCTATTCCTTTACATATTTTTAATAAGGATAGTATATAAAAATTGACACATTGCGTGTCTGATTATACATTCGAGAGTATTGCCGAAGTGTCAATAACTGTTTAAGTATTTCAAGTCAGTTTCATGTAATTTCGATAAATTATAACGCTTTACAGGCAGCTTGAAAAAGACTAACTGATGTATGACATTAAAAAAGCCTGTGATATTACGTCACAGGCTTTAACCTCTTAATAATTTTCAATTAAGCATTAGCTGATAATTTTTTAACAGCAAGAACTAATCTTGATTTTTTTCTTGCTGCTGTATTCTTGTGTAAAATACCTTTTGAAACAGCTTTATCGCATAATTGATATGCTTTTGAAACGGCTGCATCTAATGCTTCTTTGTCATCACTTGATGCTAATTCTAACGCTTTTTTTATAGCAGTTTTGATTGAAGTTTTAAAAGCAACATTTCTTTGTCTGTTTGCTTCAGCTATTAATACTCTTTTTTTAGCAGATTTAATATTTGCCATAATTGAATTTACCTTTCATCTTGTTGTGTGCAATTAATGACTTTGCACGATACTCATTTGAGGATGTGAGTAATTTTATTAATACCAGACACATAAAATTTTTTCAAGTATTCTAATCCTTGTTTAAGTTTTATTGCGAAAATATTTGCATATAAATATGTTTATTATAGAATAATTACGGTTACACAAGTCCGATAGGTTTAACCCTAGTCGGGTAAAGCGGATAAATAGCAAATTTAATTTTATTTGCTCCGATGGGACGGTATGACCCGTAGTACAATATATAAAATATAAGGAGAAAACCGATGCCAACAGCATCTATGATTGAACTTTTAGAAGCAGGTGTACACTTTGGACACCAAACACAAAGATGGAACCCTAAAATGAAACCGTATATCTACGGTGCAAGAAACGGTATCTATGTTATTGATTTAAGAAAAACAACAGATTTATTGGATGAAGCTTATAATCTTGTAAGAGATTATGCCGCTAAAGGTAAAAATGTTCTTTTTGTTGGTACTAAAAAACAAGCAGCTGAAGTTGTAGCTGAAGAAGCTCTTCGTTCAGGTGCTTACTATATCAACAGAAGATGGTTAGGCGGTATGCTAACTAACTTTGAAACTATCAGAGGCAGAGTTAGTAAGTTAAAAGAATTAGAAGAATTCATCAACAACGGTTATGTTGATAAACTTCCTAAAAAAGAAGTTGCCCAATTAAACAGACAACTTGCTAAATTGTCTAAAACTTTAGGCGGTATCAAGGATATGCGCGGTTTACCTGATTTGATATTTATCGTAGATCAGGCTAAAGAAGAAATCGCTATTAAAGAAGCCAACAAGTTGGGTATCCCTGTTATTTGTTTGGCTGATACAAATGCTAATCCTGATGGCATTAACTACATTATCCCTGGTAATGATGATGCTATCAGATCTATCAAGTTAATCACTTCTAAACTTGCTGATGCAGTTTTAGAAGGTAAACAGCTTAGAGAAAACAAAGCTAACGATGCTAAGAAAATTGAAAAAATCTCAGCATCTGATGCTGGTGTTGAAGAAGCTGCTGAAGAAAAAGCAGAATAATTACAGTTTTGAGATATGAAAAGGTGAATTGTAAAAAATTAGTATAACTAAGAATACTTAGCAAACTAGTGTTTATGACTCACCTTTTCAGGTATCACAGTAAGAAGATAAAGGAGATCAAATGAATATTACAGCTCAAATGGTTAAAGAACTTCGTGATAAAACCGGTGCGGGTATGATGGATGCTAAAAAAGCATTGGTTGAAGTTGACGGAGATATGGACAAAGCAGCAGAGGTTTTGCGTCAAAAAGGTATTGCCTCTGCTGAAAAGAAAATGGGTAGAATAGCTGCTGAAGGCAGAGTTGAATCTTTTGTAAGCGATAGTTGCGGTGCTTTAATAGAAGTTAACTGCGAAACAGACTTCGTTGCTAAGAATGATGACTTTAAAACTCTAACAGCAAATATGGCAAAACATGTTGCAGAATTGAATCCTGCTGATGTAGAAGCTTTCCTTGCTTCAACTTGTCCGGATTGCGGCAAAACTATTGAAGATGCTTTGAAAGAAAAAATTGCTTCTATTGGCGAAAAAATTACAGTTAGAAGATTTGTAAGATACGAAGGTGCTGTTGCTTCATACATTCACAATGGAAAAATCGGTGTTTTATTAAATGCT
>CABUAQ010000021.1 GCA_902489575.1 uncultured bacterium | reverse complement strand
CCCATGGGGATAAATAAAATGGAGCAAGGGAACTATTTTGCTGGTATAAGTCTTGAAAAGGGAATAATACATAAAAGTAATTGAATAATAAGATTCAGAATTCCATTATCAAAAAAGTGTATAATCTCAAAATCAGGTATTTGTGTTAATATATTTTGTATAATGAATTATTTTGAACGTGCTAAATTTTTTAGAACTAAAAAACGTCTGGGACAGAATTTTCTTGTAGATGGAGAAGTCATTGCAGACATTATAGATTTTGCAAAAATATCACCCGAAGATACTGTTGTAGAAATTGGCCCGGGCGTTGGTTTTGTAACAGAGCAATTGGTTAAATATGCTAAAAAAGTTATAGTGATTGAACTGGATGAAGAAGCTGTAAGAGAATTAAAAAAACTTGATGCTCCGAATTTGGAAATTATCCATAATGACGTATTAAAGACGGATTTATCTGCACTTTGTGAAGATGATTTTAAAGTTGTAGCAAATATTCCTTATTATATTACAAGTCCGATTATTGCACATTTGCTTGGTGAAATTGATGATTTGAATAATAAAAACAGGAATAAGATAAAAGATATAATTTTAATGGTTCAAGAGGAAGTCGCAAGAAGGATGGTTGCTGATGAAAGTTCTCCAGCAAAACAGTACGGACTGCTTACAATACTTTCTCAATTTTGGGCGGATGTTAAAATATTAAGGTCTGTTGGCAGAAAATCATTTTATCCTGCACCAAAAGTTAATTCAGCTTTAGTAAAATTAGATGTAAAAAAAGAGCCAAGGTTAAATCTTTCAGATTATTCTTACTTTAGGCGTACTGTCAAGGCAGGTTTTGCCCAACGCAGGAAGAATATAAAAAACTGTTTGTTAAACGGTGGATTTTTGAAAGAGGACGTAATTTCAGCACTTAAAACTCTTGAAATAGATGAGAATACGAGGGGCGAAAAGCTTTCTATTGAAGTTTTTGGAAGATTATCCGAAGAATTGTTGTCGCTTTCAAAAAAGAGGGTATAGGTTTAATGAAAACTATAAAAGTTAAGTGTCCTGCAAAAATTAATTTGAATTTGCAAGTCTTGAATAAGCGGGAAGACGGGTTTCATAATATTGAAAGTGTGATGCAGACAATAAGTTTGTATGATTATCTTACAATTTCAATGATAGAATCCGAGCGGACTGAAATTCGTTTGAGCGGAACAAGCGGTGAAATTCCTTATGATAAAACCAACCTTGTCCATAAAGCAGGAATGCTGTTTTTGCAAGAAAATTCTATTACCAATTATGTTGTTAATGTACATATAGAAAAAAATATTCCGGTATCAGCGGGGTTAGCAGGTGGAAGTACTGACGGGGCAGGCATGTTATATGGATTGAATATGCTGTTTAACGGGTTAATGACAGAAGAAGAACTCTTAGAGTTATGTTCAAGGCTTGGTTCTGATTTGAACTTCTGCTTAAAAGGCGGGTGTATGATGACGATGGGCAGGGGTGAGATTTTGAGTAAAAGAATGTATAGACACTATCCTGTTAATCTCATAAAACCGTTGGATTTAGGGATTTCTGCCAAAGAAGCTTATACAAAATTTTCAAAAAAAATCGAAAAACAAGATAGTTTAGAAACTCGAAAAGATTATGCAAATGATCTAGAGTGGGCAATTATAGAAGATTATTCTCAATTGAAGCAGATAAAGAGTAGATATCCGAATTCCATGATGACAGGTTCAGGCTCAACTTATTTTTCTTTAGATAAACCGTTTGAACAAGAAGACGGATTTTGGGTTAAAAATGGTTTGGAAACTATTGATAAGGGTGTTGAACTTTATTAAAACAAAACACTCCTGAATTTAATTCAGGAGTGTTTAATCTATTTGTTGATAATTTATTATTGTTCTTTTTTAGGAATTTTGTTATCAACTCTTTTATGATCTTTGTAATGGTCCGCTACTTCTTGTTGTGTTTTAGCTCTGTAATCATCACCTTCGCCGCCAATATTTTCTGTTCCTTCTTTATTGGTTTTTGTACCAGCCCAGCCTTCTGAGGTTGTTGAGCTTACAGAACCTTTACCGACATTTCTTTGTTTACTTTTTACGTTACCCATTTTCGTACCATTAATGTAGTCATAAATTTCTTTAGGGTCATCACTTTTTAGGTTTACAACCCAGCCATTGCCTAAATCAATTGTTTTTGGATAGATAAAATGGCGTTTTCCATTTACGGTTTCATATCTGATATTCGTATTAAGCTGTTTATCAAATGCCAGGTATACTTTGTTTTGATTTCGTCGAGCTATACTTGGTACAACATCGTTGAAGTTGTGTTCATTACCTTCCGGATCAACAAAGGTATATGCTTGACCAACCGGAATTGTTGAACCTGATTTACCCGGAACTACAGGTACAGATACATCATGTGTTACAGTTTCTTTAGTCTGATAATCTGTGTAGAATTTTTCAGGAACTGGAGCAGGAGTTGTAGTTTGTTCTGTCGGTTTTGGTCTTGTATCCAACTCATCTTCAATTACACCAATGGCTCCTTTTGTATCTTTCAAGTATTCATATGCTGCAAGCAGCTCTTCAGTGTTAGCTTTTGTTGTATTTTCGCCAAGTGCAGCTTTTAATACAGAAGCTTTAATTTTTGCATCTTTACTCGGGTCACCTGTGATTTCCATTGTTTGAATTTGTGCTACGATAGCTTTATTGTCTTTACCTTTAACATTGTTAAGGTCTTCTAATACGGCTTCAATAGTTGCTCCGTTAAATGCATCTTCTGTTGCGGGTTTAGCTAATAAAAATGCGGTAACCCCAGCTAATGCCGGTCCTGCGAGTTGACCGATTAAAGGAACTTTTGCACAAGCATCTGCAACTACGCTAACAGCAGCATCGCCACCTTTTGCTTCATAGTATTTGTAGAATTCTTCACCGTTAGATGCAATCCAGCTGATTTCACCCTGTACGGTTTCTCCTTGTGCTGTAGCTGATGCTTCAGCTGTTTTGTGGCTGTGAGTTTTACCGATAGATAGTAATGAACCTAATGCTGTAGCTGCTGCGGTAATACCTGCGGCTTTAAATCTTTGTCCTACAAGACTTTCTGTGCCGAAGCCAAATTTTTTCACAGTACTTCTTATGCTGGATTTAGATGTTCCGTACATTTTAGACATTTGTTCAACTTCATCTGCGTTGAATCTTTCATCAAAACCTGACAGGTCAACCAATGCATTTTGAGCTGCACGTGTATCTACTTTACCGTAGTCAATTGAGCCGTCTTCTTTCCTTGCAAAGATTTTTGTGTATTCTTCGTATTTATCTTTTGCATTTTGGATTGCTTCAGGATCACCTGTTTTTTCAGCTTGTTTGATTTTGTAATCTGCATAAGATGCAATTGTTACAAGATTATTTATGTCTTTATTTTTAAGAACTTCGGTTTTACCTTTTAATTCAGGATTTGCTTTTATTGCAGCTTCTTCCTCATCTTTGGATAAGAATACGTGTTGAGTATTTAAAACATTTTCCATGTTTTTAACGTTACGTTCTGCAGCTTTTCTAATTCCACGTGAGCCTTTGCCTTTAGAAATATTACGAAGAGCTTTTTCTCTTTCGTATTCTTCTTTTATTTCTAAAAACTTGGCTTGAGCTGCATTTTGTTTTTCTATTGCTGCAGCTTTTTCTTCTCCAAATTTTTGGTTGTCACCGTCATTTTTTACTTTTTTATTAGCTTTTCTTGCTGCTTTTAATTCTTTTTCCGCAGCTTCATATCGACTTTCTAATGCTTCCCATTGTTCGTCTGTTAAATTGCTGCCAAATTCTTCTTTAACTCTATCTTTGTTTGTATATTGTCTTTGATCTTCAATTTGTTCTTGCTGTGCAATTTGAGTGTTAACTTTTACATTTGGTTCATGATCAGCCTTTAACTCCATTGCGCCTGTTGTTGCAACTTTTGGCTTGTCATCTTCGGATTCCGGAGTAGTAGTTGTAGTAGTTGTTGTTACCGGGGTTGTTGTCGGATTCTTTCTTTCGGCACTAATAACTATTTCCGGAAGTAAATATGTACCTTCTGCCAGCTTTTTAAGTTCTGCCATTTCTGCATTTGCTCTTTCATTTGCTTCCCTGCGGTCTGTACGATCTGCTTCGGTTCCTTCCGTTCCTTTTTCAACAGTTGTTCCTACAGCTGTATCAGGTGCTTTTTTCTCAAATAACGGAGCATATGATTTTGCTTCAGTCTCTGTAATTTTTCCCGCCTTTAAAGCGGCTTGCACTTCTTCTGCGCTTGTTAGCGTAATTCCTCTCACATTCACACTGAATTCTGTCATTTTCTTCTATCCTTTCTTTTCTTATAGAAAACTTGTATTTTATCTCACTATGATTTAATAAACGTTTTTTTGATATACAAAATTTACAAGAAATATTTATTTTATATATACTCCATACCTAAAACTCAGATATGACGTGGGTTTTAGATTGTTAAGTTATGTTAACTAAACTCCGTCGCACAGATTGAAAGGTTTACCTCTGGTGCTGTAAATAAACATTTTGATGTCCTTTCTACACGCAAATATACAGTTCTACTTTCGCTATTCGTGTTATCGGCTTTTTTTCTGTGTAACTTTAGTTTTATTTATAAAATTTTTATAACAATCGTTTGTAGAGCTTGTTATACGTGGTTTTTGCCCTTGTTACAAAAGTTTATATTTTAGCTCTGATTGCATGGTAAAGAAATATCTGTTAGAATTCTTGTTATGGATGATATTGTTGATAAACTGAAGGAATTGGGACTTAATTCATATGAGGCGAGAGTTTACATTGCTTTGTTAAAAAAGTATCCTGCAACAGGCTATGAGGTATCTCAAAATGCTGATATCCCGCAATCACGGGCTTACGATGCGTTAAAATCTCTGGTTGTAGAAAAAGTTGTTTATTCCACAAATGAAAAACCTCAAAAATACTGCCCTATAGCACCCAGGGAACTTACTCAAAGATTTAGAAGAAGAATAAATTCAACGGTAGATTATCTTGAAAAAAAACTTCCTGATGTTAAGCAGGATTATAATGAACCAGTACATACAATCAGCGGGTATGACAATATTATCAAGAAGTTACTTGAAGTTATAAAAAATACCAGAGATTCTATATACTTAGAGGTTTGGTCAGGGGATTTCAAGTTACTGGAATCATCGTTATCGGATGCTTATGATAGAGGTGTTGATATAAAAATTGTAGGATACGATAATTTTAAATCTGTATTTGGTCTTGTTTATGAGCATGATGGAGGTAAAGAAATTGAATATAGTACCGGAAGCCGCTTGATTTATTTGCTGTCTGACAATGTAGAATCGGTATTTGGGCGGATTGAACAGCAGGTTGTTTGGACAAAGAATAATGATATTGCTTATTTATTAAAAGAATTAATTGTACATAATATGTATTTTTTGGATATTTATAAACATTTTCCCGAACAGTTGAGATATTTCTATGGTGCGGGTTTTCGAAAACTTAAAGACAAGGTTTCTGATAAGAAAAACAGTTATAATATCCATTAACATTTACAAATTTTTACTTTTAAAAATCAGATTTAAGATTTATAATTGTTGTAGTTTGAACATGTATTTTGGGAGAAGTAAAAAGGGACTATGGACGGATACAGTTTCGAGTTAATTACGGGTCCAATGAGCTGTGGAAAAACAGAAGAGCTATTGAGAAGAATAAGGCGTTGTATTATTGCCAAGAAGAAAGTCAAAGTTATTTCGCCGGATGTTGATACAAGGGCAAAGGGTGATTATATTGAATCGCGTAACGGTCTTTGGCTTGATGCGGTAAAGGTTAAACATTCAATTCAAATCCTGAGTTTTGTTAAAGATGCGGAAGTTGTTGCAATTGATGAATTACAGTTTTTTGATTCAAATATTACAAAAGTTGTCACCCAACTTATGAATGAAGGTAAAAAGGTTATTGGAACGGGGTTGGAGCTTGATTTTAAAGCAGAGCCGTTTGGTTCTATGCCTGATTTAATGTGTATTGCAACAAAAGTCGATAAGCTCCATGCTGTTTGTATGAAGTGTGGGTGCGAGCATGCAACAAGAACCCAGCGTTTAATTGACGGTCGTCCTGCGGATAAAAATTCGCCGCTTATTATGATTGGCGGAGACGAAACTTATGAAGCAAGATGTATCAAGTGTTATGAACTGCCGGATGTTAAAGCTAAGTCAAAAGCATTAGGGTTAAAACTTTTACAGTTTAATAAAGATTAATTTATAAAATATTCAAATGAATGTGGAATATAAGATTTCACATTTTTCCCTGTATGTGATAATATATGCTCATAAATAATCTCGCAAGGTTGGAAACTTTTTTTAGAAATTTCCGTCTTACACAAAAGGAAGGGATTATTGGAGGTGTAGATAAAAATGAGAAAACTTATGAAAAAAAGTATTATATTTCTAGGATTGTTTATTATAATGTTTGGATGGGTTATCCGTTCAAATGTTCAAGCTTCAACTCCTGCGGAACTTTATGATAATGTTTGGCGGTTGATCAATTCAAAATATGTTGATCAAACAAATAATGAACAGGATTGGGGCAAATGGCGGCATAAGTATGATAATGTTATACGTACGGATGAGGATGCTTACGTTGCGATTGATACTATGATTGCCAGTTTGAATGATCCGTACACAAAGTTTTTGAATCCGAAAGATTTTGCAGAAGAAACAGGATCAATTAAAGGCTCATTAAAAGGGATAGGTATTCAAATCGGGGTAAAAGACGGAAAATTGATGGTAATTGCGCCAATTGAGGATACACCGGCAGCTAAAGCTGGGCTTCTTGCGGATGATGAAATTTTATCAATTGACGGTAAAAGTACAAAAGGTATTACAGTAGACAAAGCTGCAGAGCAAATCCGCGGGGAAGAAGGTACTACAGTAACTCTGGTTGTTAAGCGTCAAAATGCGGAACCGAAAAGTTATACAATTACCCGTGCTGAAATAGAAGTTAAATCCGTATCTCAGAAGCTTCCTGATAATATAAAGATGCCAAAAGATATTGAATATATAAGATTAAGCTCATTTATCAGCAGAAATGCTTCAAAAGAGGTAGCGGATATTTTGACAAATGCATCTGACAAAAAAGCAATAATTTTGGATTTACGTTCTAATCCCGGCGGATTGTTAAGCAATGCTATTTACATATCTGATATGTTTTTAAATGGCGGAGCTATTGTTAGTACTGTAGACCGCGATGGTTATAAAGAAACCCAGAAGGCTTCTCGCGGAGTTCTTACTACAAAACCTGTTGTTGTACTTGTTAATAAAGGATCTGCATCTGCCAGTGAAATTTTTTCAGGTGCCATAAAAGATAATAAAAGAGGTGTTATTGTTGGAACGCAGTCTTTTGGTAAGGGGTTGGTACAAGAAATTAATAAACTTCCAAATCAGGCAGGTATAAATATTACTATTCAAAAATACTTAACCCCAAATGGTACAGATATACATAAGAAGGGTATTGCTCCTGATATTGTTGTTGAATTGACAGAAGAAGATGTTAAAAATAAAAACGATGTTCAGTTGAAGAAGGCGATTGAAGTTGCACAAGAGTTGTCAAACGGAACGTTTGTAGTAAAAAAATAACAATAATAAAGAAAAGTGAATGACGGACAAATTATTTGTCCGTCATTCACTTTTTGATTTTGCTGCTGTTTTGAAATTTTAAAGGCAATCCTCTTTTTAAATGATTATTTTGGAGTCTCTTTCAGGTATCGTAATTACATAAGATAGGGAACTTACCCATAAGATTATAAGTATAGAATACCCCATTTTTATAAGGAGTTAGAGAGAATATGGTGATTAGAATAATCATAGTATTATTTTGTGTTTTGTTGTGTCAAAATTTTGTATTGGCTGTAGAAAAGGACAAACCTGTTAATGTTGAATCTGGGGAATTTAAAGAGGAACGATTTTTGACAACAACAGTTCCAAATAGTCAAATATTAGAGATTGATAGAAGTTTTAGAACAGAATTTAATAATTCAAATAACCGGATTAAAAAAAATCAGTTTGAAGAGTTAGAGTTTGATTCAATAACGATATCAAAAGGTAGTAAATTCTATGTGAAATCGCTTCAGCCAATGAGTTCTGACAGCCCTACAGGAGCAAGAATTGAGTTTGATACTGACGCGAAAATATTCCCGGAAGATAAAGTTTCGCACGTTGTTTTTACAGGTGAAATAATCGAAAATAAGCCTCCACGTCTTGCCGGTCGCAGTGCGACTTTAAAATTGGAAATTTATAAGGTTAAAGTTGATAATGTAACATATAAAACTAAAGCTTATATTTCTAAAATTGGAAATAAACCTGTTGTTGGCGGAGTTCTGGCAGGCGTTCCTATTTATCTTGCAAATCTTGCAGATGTTGCAGATGAGGGTACTGTGACCATTGATAAAATTTATAAAGACCCTTGTGAGTATCGTTGTGAATCGGTAACAACTCCGCTTCGACCTTTTTATTACCTGGGAGGTGCAGTTTTACAATTCGCAGATTTGCTTGTTGCTCCTGTTGTTTGTATTTTCCAACGAGGAAAAGAGTTGGAACTTCCCGCAAGTTCTTCGTTTGAAATTAAATTGGCGGAGGATATGCCATTATTAAAAATTTAAAATTTATATAATCATATGATTGTATTAGAAATAATCGTTCAAATTCTATGAAAGGTTGATTTAATTTTCTTAAGAATTTGGGATAATAAGTGAGTTATCACCCTTAGAGGAATTTGAAGAGAATGAATTTACACGAACAATGCCTTTTGCGTTATTTAACATTTCCGGATGAATTATCATATGCCACAGAAATTTTGAAGCTGAATAATAAAATTCTTGAACAAAAGTTTGTTGTAAAAAATCTTCTTGCCAATGTGTCTATTGTAAACTATACTGAAAATGTAGATTAACAAAGGGTTTAAATTTATGCTGAAAAAGGTTTTGTATATACTGTGGGTTTCCGTTTTTATTTTGTTAATGTTTTTTGGACTGAAAAACGGGGGGTTTTTGACTTTTATCAGTGCAATGGAAGACAGAACTTTTGATATTCGCCAGAGTATGATTGCCAGTTCAGGAGTCAGGGAGAACAATAAAGATATTGTAATTGTTGCGATTGATGATGCCAGTTATGAATATGTTCTGGATAACTACGGGGAATGGCCTTTACCTAGAGATGTATATGCAAAACTTGTTGAATATATTGAAGGTCAAAATCCTAAAAGTATTGCTTTTGATTTGATGTTTGTGAAATCAATGAAAAGCAGTGAATCTTCCGATAATGCTTTAATTGGTGTTTTTGAGAAATATAATAATGTTTTTGCTGCAATGAATTTAGATGATCAGCCTCAGGATTTGAGAATGCAGCCCTCGCTGCCTGATAGGCTTGCTGTTGATTTTAAAGGTGATAATTCTAATTTGATGGAATATTCAAATTGCAGAGTGATACTGCAGGGGATACTTGATGCTACATCTAATATAGGTATGATAAATGTTGCACGTTCTGACGACGGTGTATTGAGAAAAATGCCTGTTTTTCTTAAATATAAAGATAAGGTATACCCTCAATTAGGGTTTCTTGTTGCTAGGCATTATCTTGGTAAAGAGCCTGATATTGTTGTTGATGGCGATAAAAACGGGGATGGTGTCATTCTTAACTGGTATGGTCAGGCAGGAACCTTTGAAAATATCTCTATGTATAAACTTATTAAAGCTGCGGAAGGAAAAGAAAAGTTAAATTTAGATTTTAATAATAAAGTTGTATATTTTGGAGCTACTGCAGCCAGTCTGTTTGATATAAAAACTGTTCCTGTTGATAAAGTTTATCCGGGAGTTGAGGTTCAGGCAACTTATGTCAATAATATAATTGACGGCAGCTATATTATCAAAATCCCGCAATGGATAAATATTATATTAGGGATTATTTTAGGGCTGCTTACTATAATCTTTGTGTTACGGATTTCATCAATTGCCGTTGCATTGGGGCTTTCTGCTTCTATTTACACCTTCTATATCATTATGACATATTATATGATGAGGTTTTATAATTATTGGGTGGGGATTGTTGTACCTTTATCTGTTGCATTTATTGCCTTTATTGTGGCCGTTATCGTGAAATATCTTATTAAAGCACGTGATTTTGATACTCAGTATAAATTGGCCACAACAGATGGTTTAACAGAACTTTATAATCACAGATATTTTCAAGAGCAGCTTCAAAATCTTGTAGCTCATGCTCAGCGTTATGATGTTTCTTTGTCTTTAATAATAATTGATATAGATTTCTTTAAAAAATTCAATGATTTATATGGACATCAATCCGGGGATGCGGTGTTGAGACAGGTTGCATTTGAATTAAAGAAAAATGTAAGAGCTGCCGATATAGTATGTAGATATGGAGGAGAAGAAATGAGTATTATTCTCCCGAATACAAAATATGAGGAAGCTGTTGGAATTGCTAAAAAATTGTGTACAATAATTTCCGAAAAGAAATGCAAGTTAAGTAATGGCAGAGAAAGCAATGTTACAATAAGTCTTGGAGTTGCTTCATACGGAGCGGACGGGCAGGCCCCTGCTGAGATTATTGAAGCGGCTGATAGAAGATTGTATAACGCAAAAGAAAACGGCAGAAACAGAGTTAATTAGCAGAAACACATTAAAGTATGAGAAATGATTTTATAGAAAAAACAGTCAATGTAAAAAATATTTCAGGCGGATGTCCGGTAGATTCTTGCCTTTTAGAAAATAATGAGAAACAAATCGAACAAATTTGTGAATTTTTGGCGGATGATAAAAAACTTCTTCTTGTAAATGGTTTCAGGGGTAGCGGAAAATCTGAAGTTGTTGGTTATGCTTGTATGGGTGTTAAGCCGGAAGTTCTGCTTCTTAATTACACTTGTATAGAAACGTCAATTTTAGATGATATGCTTTTGGTGTTTTTTGAAACTTTCCGAAACTATACATTGTGGGGTAAAATTGAATCACCAAAAATTAAGGTTGAAAATTTTACCCAAAAAATTAATTCTTATTTTCAAACTATTCATAAGCCTATTGTGATTGTTATTGATTCATTTGATAATATTGTTAAAGAAAATAAGCCCGAAATAATTAATTTTATAACGCATTTGATGAAATTCCCAAATATAAAAGTTATTCTGATTTCAAAAACATTTAATTTTGAAGACTTTATTGATGTAAAGTTTGACAGGGTTACTGTTTTAGCATTCAGTGAAAAAATATTTGAAAAATACTTGAAACAGAATGGTATTAAACAGATTGGTGTTTTATCAAATGAGTTGTATAAACTATCTAAAGGGTATTATAATTACCTGACACTAACTGTAAATATAATAAATCTCCGGCAATTAACATTGGTAAGTTTTTTGGAAATGTTTTCAAAAAGTTATATGGCATTCCCGGAATTTATATTGCGAGAGGCATTATCACTGGTTGATCCGGTGAGTGCTCATTTGTTCAGGCTATTAACGGTTATGAGGATTCCTATACATGTTAATCTTTTGAAATCACTTCACCTTTATGATGAGACCAGAGTCATGTTTTTTGTACAAAATTCTATTTTATCGGTTGCTGGTGAATGTTTATATTTAAAGGATACGTTCAGAGAAATTGTTGAAAATCAAATTCCTGAAAACGTTATGATAAAATTACATAGTGCATGTATTGATTTGTATAACACACAACTGCCGCTAAAACCGCTTGAGCGGGATTTGTTGTTGTCTCGTCAGACAATGAGAAATGAAATTGAATATCATAGTATGTTTATTCCTAAGAAACCCGTAATAAATCCAAATATTGTACAGCCGTTGTTAGTTGATATGGGAGCTAATTCTATTTTAGAAGAGTCTGCACCTGCAGCCGAACCTGATGAAGCTGCGGTTGAAGAGACAAGAGAAGAAAAAATTAATAAAATCAGCTTTATTATAGAGGATGAAGCTGTATTAGATAATATTGCTGCATCAATTAATGATTTTATTGTTACTTCTGCCCGGGATACCCAACTGGAAAAAGAAAGCAGCGGTATGACTTTACAGCAAATACTGAATACGGCTAAACAGGAAGAGCAAAATTATAATTATAAAAGAGTTGTGATGCTTTACCAAAACGCTCTTACAAAAACTGAGGATGAAGATTTTTATACCTTCTTGCCGTCAATTTATGTAAAACTTGCAAGGGCGTATCAAAACCTTTCAGATTGGTATGAGGCTTTGGAATATTATACTCAGGCTCAGGATTTTTATTTTAATGCTTCAAATCTCAATAAAGTGTATGAAATAAAGCTTGAAATTTCGAATATTTATTATTTGATGTATAAGTACGATAATGCAAAATATATACTTTCAGAGCTTGAAAAAGTAAAAGATTTGCCGGATGATCTTGCAATTAAGATAAACATTGCGAGTGCAAAATTAAGTGACAATTTGGATGCTGAGCATGACTACTATGAAAAATCTTTACCGCTCGTAGGTCCAAGCACGGATAAATCTATTGTAACTGCACTTTATTATAAATATGCAGCGGTTTGTGATGAGATGAATGATCCAAGATCCGCAGCCGAATATTATAAGAAATGTATAGATCTGGATTCTAATCCAAAGCATAATCATTATTTATCACGTTCCTTGTCAAGTTTGGCGGAACTTTATGATGAGGCGGGAAGTACAAAACTTGCGGTCAAATACTACTTAGAAAGTATTAAAATTGATACAGTAATGAAAAATTATAACGGGTTGTATTGTTCTGCAATTCATTTGGCTGAAATTTTAGCGTCAAAAGACGATACAAAAGCTTTAGAGTATATGAATAAAGCCTTAGAGTACGCCAAATTATTAAAAGAACCGTTTTATATAGCAGGAGCTCTTTTAGAATTAGGTGATTTTTATTTCTTAAGACGGGATAGCGAACATTCTTATAAATATTTTATCGAAGCTTACAATGTTGCAAAAAGTTCGTTTACCGGAGATAATTTAGATAAAATATTATCGCGTATTGATGATGTTAAAAAACGTACAACTGAAACTGAATTTTTAAAACTACAGGAAAAGTATGGTAAATAAAGATTTGTTCACAGAATATATGAAAGTTTTTTTGGAAGAAAATTCCAAAGTAAATTTGATTTCACGAAATGACGAAAATTTTTTATGGGAAAAACATATTTATGATTCTCTCGGTATTTCAATGTTTTTTGAAAAATACGGAGTTCCAAAAACTTTGCTTGATATAGGTACAGGAGGAGGATTCCCGGCAGTACCTGTTGCTATTGTTTATCCGAATATAGAAATAACAGCAGTGGACAGTATTTCAAAGAAAGTCAGAGCGGTTTGTACAATGGGTGAAAAACTTGGACTTAAGAATTTACATCCGGTATGTTCAAGAGTTGAAAATCTGGGTGGAGAATATGATGTTGTCACTTCGCGTGCAGTTGCCGCATTAAAAAATATTTGTGAATTTGCTCTGCCAAAGGTGAAAAAAGGTGGTTATTTTGTTGCTTATAAATCAAGAAAAACACCGGAAGAAATTGAAGAAGCAAAAGTTGTATTAAAAAAATATAAATCAAAAATTGTTGAAATTTTAGAGTATAAATTGCCATTAGAAGAAGATATTGTAAGAAATTTGATTGTAATTAAATGTGGTAAGTAATATTTATCCCTGTTGAAAACATTTATTGTTCTATGTAGAATTGGAAAAAAGGGGTATATGTTCAAGTCATGACGATTATTAATGATGTTTTCACGGTTCATACAAAAGGTAATACTGATATTATAGATATTACACCGCAAATTCGTAATATTGTATACACGCATGAACTTCAAAATGCTGTTGTGTTTATCTATGCACAGGGAAGTACGGTTTCTGTAACCAATATTGAATTTGAGCCGGGATTGTTGGTTGATTTACCCGAGGCATTAGACAGGATTGCACCTGTAGATGCGGATTACCATCACGATGAAATGTGGCATGATGGTAACGGCTATGCACATGTTAGAGCTTCCATTGTTGGTAATTCTACTCATGTTCCACTAATTGACGGTGTGTTACAGCTCGGACAGTGGCAGCAGGTAATCCTTGTTGATTTTGACAATAAAGCTCGTGCAAGACAAGTGAATGTTCAAATTATTTACTAGTAATTAAGGTAAATTGTTAAAATAATCATTGTCGCTCATTGCATAGTATGCGCAAGTTAATCCGTTACTGTTACCGTTATTTGTTTTTGAACAGTGTGATTTTGGGTCAGGGTAAGGCGTTCCTTTAGTTCCCATTGGTACCAGAATGTACCCTCCCTCTTTTTCACTGTCTTGAAGTTCAAATGTAAAAACATCATGTCCCCAGGCGTTTGGTTTTTGAAGTTTACCATTTATATCAATACTTATGAATGGGTTCTTATTATTTTGATCAAACATAATAAGCATCCCGTTATTCAGAAAAAATTGCCCGTCATCTAATAAGTTTGTTGTAATAAAAGGTGTATTTTTTGCGTAATTTTTATATTCGTAATCCTTGTTTGTTACTGTACGGGGAGTATTATCAACATTGGATTGCCTTACCATGCAATATTCTGAATCATCCGCAACTTCTCCTGTGCTACCACAGTCAGTTGCCCCCTGGAAATATTTCATAAATCTTCTGTGGATAGCGATTGACTCGTTAATTTCGTCGTCTTGATTATACATTCTGACAGCTTGTGCTAGAAGAGAATATCCTTCTTTAAACTGAGATTTTAATTTTATATTATTAAGTCTTGTAAGAAGCCCGGGAATTGTTAACGCAGCTACAACACCTATAATACCAAGAGTTATTAGAACTTCTGCAAGTGTAAAGGCTTTTTTGAACATATTACCTCCAAGATTAATATAACTTATAACTTATTATATATAACTTATAACATAATACAAGTTATAAGTCAAAGTTTATAAAATTATAACTATGGATAAGAAAGAACTTTTAAAAGCTTTTGGTAAAAATGTCAAAATTGAGAGAATAAGACGCGATTTAACACAAGAGCAGCTTGCCGAAAAAATGGATGTCAGCCAGAATTATATTGCATGTATTGAAACCGGAAAGCAGAATATGTCACTTGGAAAAATTTTGGAATTATCTATTGCTTTAAATACAGATATCGAAAATCTTTTGACTTTTAAGAGTAAATGATTATATATCCAGACCGGTAAACATTTCTAAAGATGTAACGTTTTTCAGTGCCGGAAATTTTTCGATATTATAAGTTTTTACAAAATTAATTGCTTCATTTCTTGCTATTTCAAGGATTTTGGCATCTCTGACAATATCTGAAATAATTAAATCAGGAAGTCCGGATTGGCGAGTTCCTAAAAATTCACCTGGTCCACGTAGCTGAAGATCTTTTTCAGCAATTACAAATCCGTCATTTGTTTCGGTCATTATGCTTAGGCGTTCTCGTGTTTCATTGGAGCGGGAAGATGTAATCAGGATGCAGTATGATTGGAGTGAATTTCTACCGACGCGTCCCCGTAATTGATGAAGTTGGGATAATCCAAATCTTTCGGCATTTTCTATAACCATAACTGTTGCATTTGGTACATCTACTCCTACTTCTACAACAGTTGTGGATACTAATATGTCATATTTACCCTCTTTAAAATCTTTCATTACAGCATCTTTTTCATCATTTTTTAGTTTTCCGTGCAACAAACCTATTTTGAATTGCGGAAATACTTCAGTTTGGAGTTTTTCCGCTTCAATAGTTGCAGCTTTAGCTGATAATGTTTCGCTTTCATCAATTAGTGGGTAAACAATATATGCCTGTCTTCCGGATTCTATTTCTTGTTTTATTAGTTCCAAAACTTGTTTGTGTGAACCTGTTAGGGTTGTTTTTATTGGCTTTCTTCCTTTTGGCAGTTCATTTATTACTGTCAAATCTAGATCCCCGTGAACTGTGAGGGCAAGTGTTCTTGGTATTGGTGTTGCTGTCATTGTAAGAATTTGCGGATTTTGAGATTTTTTCTTTAGAACATTTCTTTGTTTAACTCCGAATCTGTGCTGTTCATCCACAACAATTGCTCCAAGATTGTTAAACTCGATATTTTCTTGTATAAGAGCGTGTGTTCCTACTGCAATATGAGTTTGTCCGTTCTTCAAATCTGTTTCAAATTTTTGCCGGACTTTTTTCCCGTGGCTGCCTAAAAATAGTCCGACACTTAATCCCATAGGGGTGAGCCACTGGATAAGATTATTATAATGTTGTTGGGCAAGAATTTCTGTTGGAGCCATTAATGCTCCTTGATAACCGTTTTCAATTGCGGCAAGAAGCATTATTGTTGCTACTACTGTTTTCCCGCTTCCGACATCTCCTTGTAAAAGGCGTTGCATCGGAGTATCTGAATCCATATCGTGCAAAATTTCATTTACTGCTTGTTTTTGACCGGAAGTTAATTCAAAAGGGAGATTGTTGATAAACTGCTGAACAAGTCCGTCCTTATGAACTTTAAGGGTATAAGATGAAACATTTTTCGCGGTGCTTTCTCTTAATCTTATTAGTTTTAACTGAACTAAAAACAGTTCCTCAAAAATCAGTGAAAATCGTGCGTGTTCAAGATCATTCATTGTACTTGGAAAGTGAATTTGTTCAACTGCATTTTTTTTATCCATTATTCCGAGTCGTTCTCTCATAAAATCAGGAATTATATTTTTTATGTCATTTTTGTAAAGTTCAATAGCATTAAATATTGCACGTCTGAGAGTTTTAATGCTTAAACCTTCACAAATTGTATATATGGGAACAATTCGTGCAATATTCAGGTTTGAACCTTCATCTTCCATAAATTCTCCGCTCATAATTGAATATGTTGGTTTGTCCATTGTAAGTTGATTATTGTAGGAGTTGAATTTAACTTCTCCGGATACCATAATGCCTGCACCTTGCGGAAATTGGGTTTTCATACGTTGCAGAAGGTATTTGTTGCCCTTAGCATTAAAAAAACTTAGTTCAAAACGTCCGCTTTCATCTCCAATGACAACTTTTGTTACAGAAAGATTGTTTCTTGTATTAAATGAAGAAACAGATTTTATGTATCCGAAAACTGTTGTCGTTTGTCCTTCTTTGAGGTTTTTAATAAGCGTTCTGGATGAATAATCAATGTGTTTTTTGGGAAAATACATCATCAAATCCTGTGCTGTAAAAATTCCTAATTTGTTCAGTTTATATGCAACTTTTGGACCGACACCTTTAATGTACGTTACGTCAACTTCAGAAGGATGTTTAAGTCTTTGAGCCTGCATTGTTTCCTCTTCTTGTTTTGCGTCGGCTTCTTGTTTTAAGTCTGCTTTAATTGTTCTTACAAGCTGTTCTATTGATTTTCTTCGCTCCGGAACCGAGGCATAAGGGTAATGCTCAAATGCCTCCATCACAACTGCCCATCGGGAGTTCTTTTTTGATTTTTTGTAATTCTTTTTAGCTTCACTTTTGATAAAACTTGAAAATTTTTGCGTTTTTCCGTGGATATCAATATATCGATATCTAGCTTCGATTTCTATTGCTGCTTTAATTTTATCAAGATTTTCTACCATAAACACCCTTCTTGCATTTTATCATAAAACACCGGAAGGGTAAATTAAAGGCGGCGGATAAAATCCGCCGCCTTTGTTTCGGGATTGTTTATTTTTTCAAATTTTTATCAACATAATTTTGTAGCTGGTTAATGAATTTTTTATGATCTTCCTGCGGCATTTGGTCGATTGTTTGGTAGTGACCAAAGCTTGAAGGTCGTTTAATGTTTCCTTTTGAATCTACAACATAATCAAATCTTATTGGGTTTATGTTCAATTCAGGAACGTTGTATGCGACTTCTGAAACTTTTCCGTTATCATCAACTTGTACAAGCATTTGAGCTACTGTGTTTCCGTATCTTTGGTTGTTATCTTTTTTACTAATTATAAGACCTGTTGGGGTAGATTTGTATGTATAGGAATTTTCATTAATTAGTTTGCTGTTTGGATCTGCAAGCATTTCAGTCCAGGCGCTTGCCCCATCTTTACCAAGTTGTGCATATAGTTTATTATTGATTTTGTCCTTATTTTCTAATTTAGCTTTATTTTTTTGTGAGTATGTTAAAATTTCTCCGTCCGGAAATAAAATTTGTTTTACTTCATTTCTTGTTTTTGTAAGTTTTGCTTGTGTTGATAATTGTGAATGTTGTGATTGCTGATGTTGTTGAACGGGTTGCGTTTTTTTAGACTTTACTATGTTATTTGTTTTTGTTTGTTGTTCGGCTGCTGATGTTTTAGAACTTTGTATTTGAACGCTTTTTGGTAATAACAAAACTTCATCAGCTTTTATATTGTTTGCAGATTCTATTGTTTGTTTTTTATTTAATTTTGCAATCTGGTACATCATATTTGAAACATCAGCATTACTTGCATTTTTTTTGTTTAAATGTTCTTTTGCAATATTCCAGAGATTATCTCCCTTTTTTACCGTATATTTTTGAACGTTTTTTGGATTAGGATTTGCTGAATTGTATTTTTGAGCATAGTAATTTTGTACATTTTCGTTTCCTGGCGAAATTGCAAATGTTGTCATAATTTTCTCCTAAATATAAATTTCCCCGTATTTTATATAAAACGATTTAAAGAAAAAATTTGCCTAATGTTAAGAAATATTTCTTGCCAGGTTGTTAAAATTTTAAAATAATGACTGCTGGTTAATGTCTTTAGGGCTTTTGTATCCAAGGTGTTTGTATGTGGCAGGGGAAACTTTTCTGCCGCGAGGTGTTCTTTGAAGAAGTCCTGCTTGAAGTAAAAATGGTTCGCAAACATCTTCAATTGTTCTTGTATCTTCACCAATAGCTGCTGCAATAGTTTCAATGCCGACAGGACCTCCATCATATTTTTCAATGATAAGTTTTAAAAGATTTCTATCAGTTGTATCCAGTCCGAATTCATCGATTTTCAGGATATCAAGTGATTTATTTGCAATTTCTTGATTTATTTTACCATTATGTTTTACGATTGCATAATCACTTACCCTTTTAATCAGTCGGTTTGCAATACGAGGAGTTCCGCGGGAGCGTCTGGCAATTGCTCTTGCTCCATTTTCGTCTATTTCAATGTTTAAAATTTTTGAGGTTCTTTGTATAACCTGTGATAACTCATCTTCTGTGTAAAATTCTAATCTGTGGATTATTCCGAATCTATCACGAAGCGGGCCTGAAAGTTCTCCAGCTTTTGTTGTTGCACCGATAAGAGTGAATTTTGGCAGCGGGATACGCAGGGTCTTAACTGTCTGGCTTTTACCTGTTGTCATATCAAGATAAAAATCTTCCATTGCAGGATATAGGATTTCTTCGGCGACCTTATTCAGTCTGTGAATTTCATCAATAAATAAAATTTCACCGCCTTGAAGTGACATCAAAATTCCGATAATATCTCTCGGACGTTCCAGTGCTGGAGCTGAGGTGATTTTAATATCAACTCCCATTTCTTGAGCGATAACTCCTGCCAGTGTCGTTTTCCCGAGTCCGGGAGGTCCGTAAAATAATAAATGATCAAGAGGCTGTTCACGTTTTTTTGCTGCCTGAATTGTTATTTTTAATGTATCTTTTAATCCGGATTGACCAATATAAGTATTGAACGATTTTGGTCGGATACAGTTTTCGAAGTTTTTATCAAGTTCAATTGCTTCAGGTTTTACTACAGGGTTTTTTTTGTCTTCCTTGTGTTGAGAACCAAAATCGTTATCATCTGATATAATACTCATCTCGCCTCCCCTCCAACTCTATGATATCATAAAGTTGGAGTTTTGAAAAATAAATCTTAATTAAAAACTCGGGAGTTTTTTCCGGATTTGTTTTAAACTTTCATTCCTTGAGCAAAAGACATTATTGTAGAGTAGAACTGTTCTTTGTTTTCTTCAATGAATTTTAGTCTTTCTCTAATCTGTTTTGTTGTGTAACGTTTGTTGTTGATTGCAGAGTTTACTATTGCTTGATTAATTTCTTTTGACATAAGTTTTAATTGTTCTTTTGCTTGAACTTGGTCAAGTTTACCACTGCTTCTGTCGATAATTTTGTGAATATCTTGTAGACAGGTCAGATTTGTCATATAGGTTATTTCTGCTTTTAGAAGGTTGGTATTATTAAGATTAGGTATAATTGCATTTTCATCCATGATTTTTAAACCGACTTTATTAACTTCGTTAAACAAGTTTGTTCCTACAAGATTTGTGTGGTTGTTGTAAACTCGTTCGGTTAACCCCTGTCTAACTATTTGAACTGCTTGCTCCATACTCATACCTTTTGGAAGATTTGCGCCTCGGAGTAATGCCTTAGCAATACCTCCGGTGTTTCCGATAAAGTAATCAAGATGGTTTAGTGCGTTTTCTATAGCTTCTTCAGGTGTGTAACGTAAAACATTACCTGTATCAATGAATGTAAATGGTTTCTTTTTATTTGTTATATCAATAAATACATTACCGGGGTGCGGATCTGCGTGCATAACTTTCATCCCTTTTTTAGGAACCGATAAAAGCTGTTCAAAAAATACCTGCATATAATTTGTGATAATTCCGAAGAATTCGTTTTCTGTCAGTTTTTTATTCTGTTTCATCATATCATCTATAAATTCGTTAAACTGAACGCCAGGAGCTTTTTCCATAACATAGATATTATTTTTTACCTCAATTGGTTTCACTGCATTATAATGTTTTGCGTTTTTGCCCAAAATTTGAGTTGCTTCCATTTCGCTTTTCATATCTACTTCTTTTGCCCAGGCATCGTATAATGAGTTAACTTTTCTGGTTATGAAATCCATCTTTTCAGGGTCTTGTGCGTTAGCTTCTTTTATTAAATTTATAAAATTATTTCTGTCATTTTCTATTTTTTTCAGTGACATCCCTTTTTTCAAGAATTTCAATACAACTTCTTGCCCTGTTGCGGTATCTTTTGCAAGGAAAGTTTCTGCAACGGTTCCAACACCAAGTGCTTTGTCATTGATGATTTTATATTTATTTCCGAATGTTTTTTCTATAAATTCTTGAGCTTCTTGAACGGTTCTTGATTGCGGGCAGTCACTTTTAAAACGGGTTACAATTGTTGATAAATCTCCAAAATTCCCGATTTTCATACCCATAATTTCCATGTTGTTTCCGCTAAACATTCCAAGTACATTTTCTGGTATTGTTTGAAGAAATTTTGGAAGGAATATGTTTTTAGCTTCAATCAAGCGCATTTTTTCTTCAATGGATTTTTCACTTCCAAGAATATCCATTGCAAACTTTGGATCAAATAGCAGTTGTGCCTGTTTTGCAAGTTCCATAAAGTCTGAATTTGTTTGGACTTTTTCAAATGGTTTAAGGTCCTTAACATTTTTTATTGAGTTTTCAATGGCATTATTCCAGCCTTTTAGAGCTTTATCAAGCCTGTGTGATTTGTATGCAAGTAATCCTCCGCTTGCAGCTTTTAGTACAAGATTATCTTTTTGTTTTTCAACAAAATCACCCACGGATTTTTTGTCATCGCGTTTGACAAATATGTATCGCTGTAAAGCGTTTTCGCCAAATACTAAAGGTACACCCAGGAGTCCGCCTTTGATTATGGCAACCGGAGCCATTGCGCCGTTTATAGCCCCTGTTAAAATATCTTTTCCAAAAGTTTTATTGTCTTTTTTCTCTTTGTGTTTCAGGTAAATTCTGTCAAATAATCTCAGGATAGGTTTTGAAAACATACCTGTTATTATTGCAGCTCCAACTCCGATTGGTTTCGAAAATTTAGTAACTTTACCGGCCATATCACCTAAGAACGGAGAAGCAAAGGTACTGAGTTTTTTTGTTGCCGAGTACATCCCAAATGCGGCCGCACCGGACATTGTATCGAGTACGATTTCTGAGGCATCTCTTTGGGTGTACTTATAGTCTTTTATATATTTATCCGCTGTATCGTAATCGATTTTACCGGATTTATAATCTTCAATAGTTTTCAGAGCATTTTTCCGGCATTTACCGTAGCCTACAGCTGATTTAATCTCATCAATTCCCTTACCAATAAGCCCCTGTCTTCTGTATACCATTTTATTCTGTTCAATAAGCTGCGGGGTTAAATTGTCTGGTGTGATTGTTGTCATATTTTTCTCTATTCTATTTTTGTAACTTGTACTCTTTTAATGTCAGTAAATATTAAAAATTGCTACAAACAGTGATTTTTTAAACAAATCTTAATAAAATCTTGTAATATGTCAAGATATCCTCTTTTTGAATTAGTTTAATACATAATCAATATGCTATAATAATCTTACCATGGAATGTCCAAAATGCGGAGCAGAAATAAGTAAAAGTGCAATGGTGTGCCCTAATTGTAAAAAGGTGCTTAAGATTGTGTGCCCTGTTTGTAAAACTGTGAACACCAAGAATACCTGTAAGAAATGCGGAGAAATTCTTGTTACCAAATGTGCAAAGTGCGGAAAGATAAATTTGATGAAATTCCCGAAATGTATAAAATGCGGGTTCTCGAATGAAATAAGTGCTGTTATGGGCGAATCAAATACTGATAAATTTGCGGTTTTAAGAATTGATTTTCCAAATAGTGACGTAGTTAAGGCGAAACTTGGTTCAAATCAGCTTTACCAAAAATTTAGAACAAATCTGGATTCTTTGATTGTTTCTTATGTAAATACTATTAACGTTAGAAGACAAATAATAAATAATGATGTGTATATCATAAGATTTAATAAAGACTATACTCTGTCTGCGTCTGCAAATTCTGCTATTTTAGCAACTATTGAACTGGTAAATCTTATTACAAAATTAAATGTAAAATTATTGAAGAAAAAAGGCGTCGGCTTAAAGTGTAATTTTACTATTATGCAGCGTGAGGCTGAACAAAATCCGTATGATGTTGATACTAAATTTCAGGCAAATATGATTTACCAAAGTTCTAATAAGGATATGAAAGCTTTAGATTCTTTTCAGGTAATAACAGATGAAAGTTTTTATGAGTTTTATAAAGACCATTATAAAATGGAGTCTTTGGATTCTCAACTTGTGGATAATGTTATGAAAAGGTTTTTTGAAATGGATCTGAAGCCATTTGTTAATATCGGAGAATTTTTACGCAATGAGGTTCAAAAAGAACACGAAAAAGATTCTGATATTGAAGTCCCGAATTTTGTGCAAACAGCACTTCTGGATCAGGAGAAAGTTACTCAAGATGCTTTGCGTGAGGAAAATAATCTTTCTGATGATGAAATTTATGATATTGAAATGATTAATTTTGAAGAAATTAATTGTGCGTTTTTCAAAGTAGACAGTCTTAATGTTTTAGATTGTGTTGTCCAAACTCTTCAACAGGTACCGAAAGGTGTTTTGGCATTAAAGGCTTCCGCGATGTATCAGCCTTATACCCTAAAACTTTTGTCTGCAGTAGAGGAATTAGGTATATATAGCAATGTGATTCCTATAACTTGTCATGATGATATGAAGTATTCACCGTATTCTTTTTTCAGAGATTTGGTGTCATCGGTGTTTGAATATACTGTTTCTCAAAAGTTGTTTTATAAAAATGATTTTTCAATGTTTGCGGGCATTGATCATTCCGGTTTGGTTCAGGATTTAATAAAGTTGAATCAACGTTCTATGCACAATATGGAAGATACGAGAGAGCAATATTTTCAGGTGTTTTTGTCTATGCTTCAGGCAATTCCCGATACGCTTATTTATATTGAAAATTTTGAAAAGATTGATGCCAGTTCTATGTTTGTACTGGAACAGTTATTTGATCATTTTGATGAGTTAAATATAAGTTATCTTTTGTCTTATGATAAAGAGTTTTCACTTCATAAAACGTCCCATTTTATGCTTTCCAGACCGTATTATACAGAAGTTTCCATTGTAGGAACTCCGTTTGAAAAGATTGTGGAAGCTGATAAAAACTTCTATAAAAATATAATGACGGATTTTTATTTTCAGCGTATTGCAAAATATGCTTGCGGAAGTACTTTGTTTTTGGATTTTGCTATCCAATATTTGATTGAATCAGGGGTTTACGAGTATACAGAAGACTCAATAGTGATGGTTAATCCTAAAACAATCATTATTCCGTCAAGTTTAGATAAATTATTGAAACGCAGGTTAAATTTAATGAAAGATGATGAGGAATCTATAAAATTCCTTACAATGCTGGTATTGTTGGGAACCAGGATTGATGAGCATACAATTGATGCCCTGGGATTCAAAAATTGGCAGAAAATAGGAGAAAATCTTGCCGGGATGGGGTATTTATATTCTTATAATAATTGTGTTTATTTTCCTAACTATAATGTATTAAGGAGTTGTCTTCTTGAAGTAATTAAACCTGAAGATTTGAAAGCCGTTGCGCAGGAATTATTCAATCGTGTTTTTGTTGAAGATATGCCAAGTCCTGTAAAAGCATTTTTATATGATGTATCTTCTCAAGGTGAAAAAGTTATTTTTGAGTGGGAAAAACTTGCTAATATAAATCTTTCTATGGGTGATTTTTCTTCTTATTTGAATTGCTCAACGGAGATATTAAGGACATTGGATAAATATTGTAATAATTGGTCCGAGCGGGAGCTTTTTAATTATAAACTTTCTCTTTATGAAAATGTTTCAAATAATATGTTTGAATATGATCCGG
>CABUAQ010000020.1 GCA_902489575.1 uncultured bacterium | reverse complement strand
ATGGTGTAAATTTTGAAATTTTAAGTCAAATAATTTTTGTAAAATTTTGTTAAGTTAAGGGTATTATTTAAGTTTTTTGATAATAATTTTATTAATCAAGTGTTCATTTTTATTTTTATGGACATGGGTTCTGATAATTTTTATGTAAATACATAGTTTATACTATATCTTTATGTTGATTTTATTATAAAATATTATCGTTACAGTGCAGGAAAGAAATTTTTGAGAAATGATAAATATGAAGGACAGAAAACCAAGAGGGGCGGGAAACAGTAGGGCAGGCAGGCGCTCACAAAGGCGTTATTCCATAGGATCAGCTGATAATCCTTTTGAAAATTATGCGCAAAGCCGTAAACAGTCCGCTTCTTCGTTTAGAAAAATTTTAACATTAATGACCATTGTCTTTTTTACTGCTATATTTGCAATTTTGCTTTTTGCGAATCAACAAGAGTTTATTGATAAGAAATTGGGAGAAAATTCATTTATTTCTAATCTTATTTCTAAATTGTCATTGAGCAACAATTCAAAGGAAAAGCCTGAATTTAATCTTCCTTTCGGACCCAGACGCCAAAATATTTTATTGCTTGGTGTGGATTCAAATGGAGCAGATTCTGATTTGTGGGTCGGAACACGTACTGATACAATGATTTTATTGAATATTGATCCGAAGACAAAAACAGTTAACGCAATTTCTATTCCGAGGGATAGCAAGGTTTATCTTCCAAGGGGGATGGGAATTCAAAAGATCAATGCAGCACATGCTATTGGTGGTGTTGAAATGACTATAAAAACCGTTGAGGATACTTTGGGTGTTCATATTGATAAATACGTTATGTTTCATGATGATGCAGTCAGGGCTATTGTCGGTGCTTTGGGCGGTGTTGATATTTATGTTGAAAAAAATATGCATTACAATGATAATGCAGGAAACTTACATATTAATTTTACAAAAGGAAAGCATAGGTTAACTGAAAAAGATGCTGTTGAGTATTTAAGATTCAGGCATGATGCCTTGGGTGATATAGGCAGAACTCAGCGTCAGCAATGGTTTTTGAGAGGACTGCTGGCTGACTTGAAAAAGCCTGAGACTATTGCTAAGCTTCCAAAAGTTATTTCGGTTGCAAGTAAGTATGTGAAAACAGATATGTCTGTTTATGAAATGACCCAGTATGCCGCGCTTGCTAAAAATTTTGATATGGATAATATTGAAATCGCTATGCTCCCTGGAGGACCGAATAAGCAAGGTTATATAAGTTATTGGATTTTAGATCCTGAAAAAACACAGGAAGTTGTAGATAGATTAATTTATAGACAGAAAGTTGGCGCTGTCAAAGAGTTTTATACCGCAAGTATTATGAGTTCTCCATCTAATAGAGATGATGCTAGGGCTTTGAAATCTGCCCTTGAGGCTGCAGGTATTGAGGTCAGATGCTCCGGAACATTGAATTCGGCACACTCACAATTTATTGCTCATTCAAAATATGTAACTATTGATTATTATGCTGATTTGAAAAAGCAGGTACCGGAAGTAAAATCTCGACAATTTGTTTATGATCCGGTTTCATATATGTGTGCTAATACAGACTTTACTGTTGTAATTGGCGGTGATAATAAGTAATCCAGGAGGTTTATCATGGTTATGAATGCTGTTATTTCAAGAAAAAGTGTTAGAAAATATATCGATAGGCCGATTGAAGACGATATTCTTACAAAGATTTTAGATGCAGGCAGGTTTGCTCCTTCATGGGTAAATGTTCAGCCATGGAAGTTTATAGTTGTAAAGTCTCAGGATACAAAAGATTTACTGGCAGAAGCTTCCGGTGGTCAGCGTCATGTTAAGAATGCTCCGGTTTTAATTTGTTGCGTGGCTGATTTAGAGGCCTGGAATAAGGTCAATTTTGGAAAAGTACTGGACCAGCGAGGGGTTGATGAGCAAACTAAAAATTATATGCTTGATTCTTTGTTGTATAATCCGTCAAATTTAGGTGAAGCTCAAGCTTTACTGCGTTCTGTTGAACAAATAACTTATGCTGTAGCTTATATGACACTTGAAGCTCAGGAGTTGGGTGTCGGAGCTTGCATAGTAGGCGCTTTTGCTAATGAGTTGACTAAATCTGATGATACTTTGGCTATAAAGGTTAAAGAAACTCTTGGTTTGAATGATAAGCAGGTTTTAGTCGATGTACTTACTTTGGGTTATGAAGCTTCTCAAGATCCTGTTAAAAAGTTAAGAAAATCATTTGATGATGTTGTTTCATTTGAAACTTTGTAAATAATTTAGGAGGTTTATATGACTATTCCAAGTCTTGGTGGTAATAATTCAAATTTTAATATTAATATAAAACGGAATATTCAGCCTAATCTGTCAGAGCTTGCGCCTGAGCAGGAAATATCAGACATCGGAGCTGGTTGTGACATAAAGACATCTGATGTTCCTGAGTCCAAAAATTCCGAGGATGAGTATTCTATAGAAAATTTCAGGCAAGATTATAAAGTACGTTTAGAAAATGATGTAATACCTGTTTTGCAGGCTTATGAAGGTGAGAGAAAAAAACGTTTTAAGTTTGCTGTTATTATTGTATCTATTCTTGTTATTGCAGGTTTATTAATCTACTTTTTTGCTAGTGGGCGTACTGCAGGTGAGCTTGCCGGGGCTTGTTTTTCCATGGCAGTTGTTGTCTGGTTATGGATAAAAAAGACTTTTGAAAAAAAAGTTAAGCGTAAGATAATGCCAATGCTTATGAAAGCTTTTAACGGTTTTTACTGGCAAGAAACCCCGCCTATTTCGCATGATGAATTATGTAGTATAAATATTTTCCCTAAAATTAACAATGCTGTTAAATCTTTTGATGACTGCTTTGTTGGTAAGTATAGAAATGTCAGCTTAAATTTATCTGAGTGTAGTTATGAAACAGGCGGAAAGCATTCAATGGTTATTTTTAAAGGTGCAGTAATTAAATTAAAAATGAATAAGAAATTTGAGGGTGTTACTATAATCAGGCCTAAAAGAGTAGGATTAGACGATGTTTCTGATTTAAAAAAAATGAAGATGCAGCTTATATCACTGGAAGATGTTGAATTTAATAATGAGTATTATGTTTATTCTACTAATCAGATAGAAGCCAGATACTTAATTACAACAAGTTTTATGGAACGATTTAAAAATATTTCTTTGGCTTTTTCTTCTAATGGAAAAACTTTCTGTGCTTTTTATGGAGATTCTATTTATATAGCGCCTTATTGTCGCTCTGATTTGTTTAATTTATTCGGGTTGACACAACCTGTTGCTGAAACTACTCAATTTTCAGTCCTTTTTGAAGAATTTGTTTCCATTTTAGAATTGGTTGATCATTTTAAATTAGATAAGAAATTAGGCTTGTAATAACTAGTAAGATATGGTATAATGCCTGTTGTAAATTTAAGAAAGAGGATTTTATGTGGTATGTTAATGAAAGGGTTTTTTCGATGATTATTTTATTATCTGTAATTTCTATTATAGCACTATTGCTGGTTGTATTCTTGTATAATGTCTACGTTCAGCTTATTCAAAATAAGAATAAAGTTAAAGAAGCAATGGGTGGTGTTGATGTACAATTGAATAAGCGTTATGATTTGATTCCTAACATTTTGGTTATTGCTAATAAATTTATGGAACACGAGAGAGGATTGATTGAAGAAGTTACTAAACTTCGTGCTCAAGCTGCAGGACTTAGATCTGATGTTGATACAATTGCAAGAAAAATGGATTTAGATAACCAAATTGCTTCAAAAATGGGGCAGCTTATGGTTAATGTAGAAAATTATCCGCAGTTAAAGTCAGATCAAACAATGATACAAGCAATGCAAACATACTCCGAAGTAGAAGAGCATATTGCTGCTGCTAGAAGATTTTATAATAGTGCTGTTAATGAATTGAATAATGCAGTTGAAATTTTCCCAAGTTCAATGATTGCAGGTATGATTGGGATTAAATCCGCTCCATTTTTCGAAGCTTCTGCTGAAGCTAAACAAAGAGTTAATGCTGCTGATTTTTTTAACAAATAAATTATATATGAAGATTGTTTATGATATAATGAAGGGGCGGTATTATTATCCGTCTCTTTTTATATATGTGTCCGTAGCTCAGTAGAACAGAGCGTGAGTTTCCGAAGCTCAAGGCCGGGGGTTTGATTCCCCCCGGGCACGTTTATGCGAGTTGTACAAATCCGCTTATTTTATAATCGTTTGCACTGTATCTGCGCTCTGCAACTTTATCACTTGTATTACCTTCAATTGTTGTAATTGAACCATCGGCGAATACTTCTTTTACTATACCTGTGTGTGAGGTTCCGTTTTTGAAAATTACAACATCTCCGGGTTTTACATTTTGAGCAATCGTTTTTGACTTATTTTCTGTTCCTTCTGTTTGAAGGTAACATTGATTCTTTTTACCCCATTGTCTTAAATCTTCAACTGCTGCGGAGCCAAATCCTGACGGGGCTTGTTTCCCGCTTTTTTCAGCTGCTTCTTTTACTACGTATGAAACAAAGTCCGCACACCAGGCTTCTTTTCTCCCGTTTGTGAATAATTTATATGAACCGTTTGCCTCATTATATCCGAGGTATTGGCTTGCTGTTGATACGATGTTTTCTCCAAATCCGCCGTTTAACCTAAATGATTGATTTTGTGTGGATGCACCTGTAAGTTTTCCAAATTTGTAGTTGTAGTTTGCAAATTTGTATGGTGTGACTTTACTGAGTAAAAACTTTGCGTAGTTCTGTGCTCCGCTGTAAAGACTTGAATTAACATTATAGTTCACGGAAAATGGATTATACGTAAATGTATTGTTTGAAAATGTTACTGGTTTAAATGTCATCTCTAATATCCCCTTATATATATAAAGGTGATATATGTTTTATAATTGCCCTGTTTTTTTATTATGTAACAAAATATTAAATGCGTTTTTGTCCGCTCGCAGTAAACGGGTCTACCGCCAAGGCTCAACGCATTAAATGTTCGCCCAATGCTCGCTTCCGCTCGAACGGGCAGACAAGTCTTTTGCCTTGTGCATTCTCATCGCGAAACTTAAATTATTCCAAAAAAACATGGCCCCGACGCGATTGTCTTGGTCGCTCGCAGTAAACGGGTCTACCGTCAATGTCCATCGCCTTTGACGTCCGCCCTCTGCTCGCTCCCGCTCGAACGGCAGACAAGTCTTTCGCCTTGTGCATTCTCATCGCGAAACTTAAATTATTCCAAAAAAACATGGCCCCGACGCGATTGTCTTGGTCGCTCGCAGTAAACGGGTCTACCGTCAATGTCCATCGCCTTTGACGTCCGCCCTCTGCTCGCTCCCGCTCGAACGGCAGACAAGTCTTTCGCCTTGTGCATTCTCATCGCGAAACTTAAATTATTCCAAAAAAAACATGGCCCCGACGCGATTCGAACGCGTGCAAGACGCGGTTTAGGAAACCGCCGCTCTATCCTACTGAGCTACGAAGCCATTCGTGTACAATAAATATAACACAAAGTTTTATTGCTAACAAGTTTTTATATTTATAGTCCTGTTTTTTCTGCAAGTTTGAAATAGTCAATAATATCATATACCGCAGTAATCTCTTTGTAGAATTGATTTATAGGTTCTTGATTTTTTAACGAACAAAATAAATTGCCTAATTCAAAAAGATTTTTACTTGTTGGTATCGCAAATATTACTTTATCATCAAAAAATGAACATTTTGTATTCGCGGAACCAAACGCTGTATGAAGATTTTTAAATCTTTCCATAAAAGATGTTGTTATAAGATATCTACTCTCAATTTGATCTGTAGACGAAATATTATATTTTTTATTAAATTCGGCATCTTCCAATGTTACCTTTTGTAACTTTCCATGTGCACTAAAATCTCCTTTTGACGTTATTACTGTGTGTCCTTTTATTGTTTTATGTGAATGAAAGGATAGAATTATTCCTTTGAATACTGTGCAGTGTTGTCTTTTTTGATTGCTTTCTCTGATATTTAATAATATAGTTTCAATAATCTTAAATTCGGTATCCTTATAGCTGCCACAAAAACAATCATCATCTTGTCTTGTATTGTAGCTTTCAAAAAGCCGGCTTCGACAAATATCATAATCCGAAATCAGAGATGTGCCGTTATCAGATAAGTTTAAATTGTCAAATGTAGCAAGAATATTTTTCATACAGCTTGTTTTAATTTTTTTTGAGAATATTTTTGAAATAATTAAATATGATATTCCTGTAGGTGGAATGAGCGAAAAAGCTAATATAGCGAGTCCAAAAAGTAGCGTGGAACCCTGTAATGAATTTCCTTCTGCGGATATTATAACTAAGATAAAAGGTCCTGCAAATAAAATGCTGAATAATAATGCAGAAACGATAGATATTGCAACAAATATTGTTAAGTATGTTTTTCTCTCTTTTTCAAGTTTTTCCAATTTTGGTGCTATATTTTTTGCGTAGTTATTATAAAATTGGGTTGTATTTTTCATTTAAGGCTCCTTTCCTACTAGTCTTAGTATCTGCATTTTTATATCGGTAGTCAAATATTTTACAAAAAATATATAATAATTGCAGATTTAGTTCTTGTTTGAGGTATAATAGATTATGTAAATGGAAGTGTATAACTAAAAGGCGTATGAGACGCAGAAAGAAAAGGTATTTTATGAAACCTGAAACAAAAAGCTTTCAATTAGAAATCGGTGGAAAAACCGTAACTATTGAAACAGGAAAGTATGCACAATCAACAAACGGTTCTGTTACAGTTAGATGCGGAGATACAATGTTGTTTGTTCACGCTGTTGTATCTAAAGAACCTCGTGTAGGGATAGATTTCTTCCCGTTGTTGATTGATTATGAAGAAAGAATGTCTTCAATTGGTCGTATTCCGGGTGGTTACAATCGCTCAGAAGGTAAAGCAAGTGATAAAGCTATCCTTGTTTCAAGACTTATAGACAGACCAATTAGACCTTTGTTCCCTAAAGGATATAGAAATGATATTCAGATTGTGGCTCAATTATTCAGTTATGATCAGGAAAATCAACCGGATACATTAGCAATGTTAGGTGCATCTTGTGCTTTAATGCTGACAGGAGCTCCTTTTGAAGGGCCTATCGGTGCTGTTAGAGTTTCTCGTGACAGCGAAGGTAATATGATTGCTAACCCAACTCACAGACAAGCTAAAGAATCTGATTTAGATATAGTTGTTGCCGGTACTCACGATTCAGTTATCATGGTTGAAGCCGGATGTAAGTTTGTGACTGAAGATGATATTATGGCAGCTGTTGAATTCGCTCAGGCTGAAATTAGAAAACAATGTGATGCTCAAGTTGAATTTGCAAAACTTTGCGGTGTTGAAAAACAAGAATTTGTTAATCCGTACGATACAACTGAATTAAAAAATATTATCAATGACACTGCTCATGATATGATTTTTGATGCTTACCATAATTTCGATAGAGAATACAGACAAAATAAGCTGGAAGAAGCTAAAAATTTAGTTAAAGAAAAAATTGATGCTTTACCGGATGATGATTATATTAAAAAAATCATTGAAGAAACCGGCATTGATTTTGTTGCAGAAGAATTCAAAAATGCAGAAAAACATATTATGCGTACGATGATTCTTGATGAAGGCGTTAGGGCTGATGGTAGAAAGCCAAATGAAGTAAGACCTATTTGGTGTGAAGTTGGTGTTATTCCAAGAGCTCACGGTTCAGCTGTGTTTACAAGAGGTCAAACTCAAGTATTATCTGTTGCAACTTTAGCAGGTCCTGCTATGAAACAGGAACTTGATGGTGTTGATCCTGAAACTGAAAAAACTTATATGCATAAATATATCTTCCCTGGATTTTCTGTTGGGGAAGTAAAACCTCTAAGAGGACCTGGAAGACGTGAAGTTGGTCACGGTGCACTGGCTGAACGTGCTAATATTCCTGCATTGCCTTCTCAAGATGAGTTCGGATACACAATTCGTGTTACATCTGATGTATTAGAATCAAATGGTTCTACTTCTATGGCTTCAACTTGCGGTTCATCTATGGCATTAATGAATGCCGGTGTGCCTGTTAAGTGTATGATCGGCGGAGTTGCCATGGGGATGATTACAGAAGCAGGCAAGGAACCTGTTGTTCTAACAGATATTCAAGGTATTGAAGATTTCTTAGGCGATATGGACTTTAAAGTTACAGGTAACGATACTGGTATAACAGCACTACAAATGGATATGAAGGCTAAAGGTATTGCAAATGATACCTTAAGAAAAGCTTTGGCTCAGGCAAAAGAAGGCAGATTGCATATCTTAGGTAAAATGAGAGAAGCAATTACTGAACCTGGTCCAATGTCACCTTATGCACCAAGTATTACTACAATGACTATCCCGACTGAAGATATTGGTACGGTTATCGGACCGGGAGGAAAACAAATTCGTTCTATTATAGATGCATCCGGTGCCGAAATTGATATTCAGGATTCAGGTGTTGTCACTATTACTTCTAACGATCAGGAAGGTGCTCAAATCGCAATGAAAATGATTAAGGATTTAACATTTAAACCTGAAGTGGGTATGGTAGTTAAAGGTAAAGTAGTAAGAATTATTCCTATTGGCGCATTTGTTGAACTCGGCGGCGGTAAAGATGGTATGGTTCATATTTCTCAAGTATGCAACGAGAGAATTGAAACTATTGAACCGCACTTGAATATCGGTCAGGAAGTAATTGTTAAGGTTATCAAAATAGATGAAAAAGGTCGTGTTAACCTTACAATCAAAGGTGTGTCAGAAGATGATAAGACTAAACTTCAATAGTTTGTGTTTACTACATTAATAGAAAAGGATGATACATTTAGTATCATCCTTTTCTTTGTTTATTTTGTTCTGTAAATTCTATCAAGTTCTTGAAGTTCTGAGTTTGTATATTCGAATATTCTTCTATCTTTAGGTTCCAGCCTTTGAGCCTGCATCATAAGTTTTACATATGTGTTATCAGAAAGATTTGCCTTATGTTTATCTATAATTTCTCGGTTTAAAAGACTTACGACAATAGGTGCTTCTATATTGTCAGATAGGAAATCTCTTATAATAAGATTCATTATTTGTTCAAATCTGGCTGTTTTGTGTTCATTATCAAGCGTTTTGTCTAAAATGCATCTGGTGAATTTGTATTCAGGCACCAGGCATCCCAGTGCTTCTCTAAAAAATTTGCGCTTAAATTTTATACTGTTTGTCATTTCTTTAAGCATTAGTAATATTTCTCTTGTGTCGTTGGTTGTGACTTCACCGCTGCCGTTATATTTAGATAATTGGTCGAGTAATGTGATTTCAATTTTATTTTTTTCTGAAGCAGATATTGGTTTGTTGTACAGATTATATAAATTATCCAATTCTTTTTTATTCCTTAAAAGAATATTTTTTATTTTTTGATTTATTTCCTCATTGTTTGAGTTAATCAGATAATTGAATTCGTGTGGGTAAAGTTTGTAAATTGTTACCGGTATAGAACCGCCCAATTCTTTATTAATTACATCTGCCATTGCGGCAGAAGCTGCCATTGCTTGATCTGCATGGTTTATATAATATAGGCAATGAATTGTAGCAGTAGTATCGACGTACTCCTCTTCATTCATAATTTTCTCATCATCAATTTTATCTTTGATTTGTTGAGTTGCAAGGGTTAGTTTGTATTTATCTGTGATCTCAGGATTTTTTGTAAGATCCTTTATATATTGTTTTGCGTAAGCTGTCGGGTATAGTTCGGCTTCCTTTGCCAATTTTTCTTGATATAGTTCTTCAATATTCCCTGCTAGAAGAATTTTTTCTCCGTTTTTGCCTTTTAGTTCTATAACTTGTGCGTTATATTCTTTTGCTATATCTTTTAGAGCGTCTTCGGGTGAAAACTCAGGGTGAAGTGCTTTCACACCGGCAAGTTCATCTTCCAGATCATCATCAATTTCTTTTTGCGTATTTGTACTATAGCGGTTATTTAGGTGTTCTTCCCATTGCGGCTGAAGTTCATCGTGGAGCAAGTAGCGTTTAGTACGTTCAATTTCAAGTTCTTTGATTTTGTCAATAAAATCAATGAAATTTGGAGTAACGTAATCTATTGCTTTTTGATTGTCAGTTTTTGAAGTGATTGGTTGGAATTCGTTATTAATAGGAATAAGTCCCCCTGCTCCATAGTTATCTTCAAATAATTCAATAGTATCAGTGATAGCTTTTGCATAATCATGTTTGAGCGACGGATTGTTTTTCCAAAAGCGTTTTAGCATATGAAGATCATCACCTTTTTTACCGTTATTTTTTTCGCTTTGGCTGAAACCTTTCAATTCTTCAGATAGATGTATTCTTGCTGCAGCTACTGTCATAATCGGGCTGAGATACTTCACTATAAAGGAAGCTTCGGGGTCATCTTTTGTAAATCTTCTGCGAATTTTTCTTTCTATATCTTGACCGGACATATCAGAATCTTTTATATCTTTTGTCAGTTGTTCTTTTCTAAATTTTTGAATTGTATATTTTCTTGGTTTGTGTTGGGTTTCTTGTTTTTTATTCACAGAAACACTATTTGGGTTTGATTTTACATGTTTAAGGTTTACTCCCGGGTTAACATTGTTTTTCGGCAGGGTTACAAAGAAGGTTTTATATTCCTCTCTTGTTGATATGAACGAGTGCCAGAAAGCACTATTAGGGAATTTTATTCCGTATGCAGAGGTTGTTGAATAATCTATCGGTTCTGTTACAATTCCTTTATATTCTTCATTTATATCTTTTTCAAGAAAATCTTTATTAATTTCTTTTAAAGTTTTACCCTCTGTATATATCTTTTTTAGTAAATACATTCCAAAATCGTCACTCCCATCTTTCAAAAGCGGATTGTTACCCAGCTCTCTTGCGACTTTTATTTCCGATAGTATTCCTTTTTTTACGTTTTTGCTCATTGGATGCAGGTTTTCGAATAGCTCTTCATCAGGATATAATTCCTTTACCTCATTAAAATCTTTGGCATAATTCAAATATTTAAAGGCTTCTTGAAGCATTTGTTCCGGAGGAATATGTTGTCTTTGTTCATAATCATAATCTAGATATGATTTCATAGTGCGGGGCATATTATTTCTATTAAAATCCTGCGCATAGAAATCCTCCGGTGTTCTTCCGGTAAAATTTATATTGAAATCTTGGTATGCAAAAATTTTTCTGTGTTGTGATTCCGGCTGGATATCATTATTACTGGATATATATTGTGTGTTTTGGAATTGTTGATATTTATTTTCGGTGATTGTTTGTCTAAAATTTGGTGTAAATGCTATTTTCATTGATTTTTCCTGGTTTGACTACTTATTCGTAATTTTTATAATATTTGTGAAAAATATTTTTTGCCAAATTTTAATAATTTTTTACACTTTTTATGCTAATATTAAATTACTGGGAAATGGCATGAGGGGGATTCGAAAATGAGTGATATTATAACAATCGGCAGTGCAACAATGGATGTATTTGTTGAATGCGATGATGCAAATATAGTTTCGGTGCGCAAGAAAGACAGTAAATCTGAATTTATGAGTTACCCGTACGGCTCTAAAATCGAAATTTCTGATTTTGCATCGCAAGTTGGCGGTGGCGGAGTTAATACTGCGACTAATTTTGCTAATTTGGGTTTTTCAACCGGTGTAATTTGTAAAGTCGGTGATGATATTTATTCAAAAGGTATCTTTCAATTTTTTAAAGGTAAAAATATTGACCTTTCATATGTTATACAGGATAAAAATGATTCTACCGGTTTTTCTATTATCTTGACCAGTTTTGAGGGAGATAGAACAGTTCTTGCACATAGAGGTGCTAATGCTCATATTAAAAAATCGGAGATAGATTTTGATGCTATAAAAAAGGCCAAGTTTTTATATATTGCCCCTTTAAATGGTGATAGTAACAGAGTTTTAGATGATATTGTCAGCTTTGCAAAAGAAAATGGTGTATTTGTTTGCTTTAATGCTGGTTCGACAGGTATCAAAAAGGGGTTTAATTATTTAAAGGGAATTTTGGAATCAGCTCAAATTGTGGTGTTGAACAAGGAAGAAGCATCTCTGGCAACAGGTATTAAGCTCCGTTCTGATACTAAAGATGAAAAATTTTCTAACCAATTGATTCATACGGATTTAAAAGCTATGTTTAATAAGTTAAAGGTTTCAGAACAAATTATTGTGATTACAGACGGTGGTGCCGGAGCTTATGCGTTCGATGGCTGTAAATACTATTATTGTCCTTGTTTTGATGGCCCTGTTACTTCTACTTTGGGTTCAGGTGACGCATTTGCTTCTACTTTCTGCGCTGCATTGGGTAAATTTGATAGAAATATAGAAAAATCTCTGGTTGCAGCATCTATTAATGCTGCCGGGGTTGTTTCTGAGTTTGGTGCAACTGCAGGACTTTTGACTTTTGATGAAATAATTTCTAAAATGGACAAAAACCCTGATTTCGCTTGCCAGGTTGAGCATATATAGATTGTTTCTTGTATTTGAACTTTTTATATTTTTATTCGTTTAATAAATGTGAATAATTAATAGGAGGTTCGATTATGACAGAAGACATTAAAACTTGTGATTGCAAAGAAAAAGTTATAAATAAGTTAAAGGAATTTGTGTTTATATCAGGTGCGGTTTTTGTTGGTGCTACCTTTGCAATACTTTTAAGTGTAAATATTCTGCGTCCGAAATGCCCTTGTCCGGGAGGGATGATGGGGCCTTTTCCAAGAATTGAGCGTCAATTGCCGCCACCTCCGATGATGCACCCGAAAGCTTATCATCGAGGAGAAATTAAAGGATATCATGATGGCCCGCGTTTTGAGGGGCATAGAGAATATAGGGGCGACTATCGAATAAATAAACACCATGGAAGACATTTAAGAGAGGGTAAACCTGTTCCCTCTTACAGTAAAAAAGATCCAACCCCTCGGAAAACTGATTAATAAAATCCACTAAACTGCTAAGTTATATTTATAAACCGGTCAGAAGTAAAATTACAACTGACCGATTTATTTTGTATATTGCCAGCCTCGGCAATTTAATTATTTGTTGTATTAGTGTTTAATATAAACATTAGCAAAGGAAAGGCTGGTTCTATGAAGAATATTAATGAAAAAGAGGTTAATATTGTCATAGTTGAAGACAATATTCTTACAAGGATTACATTAAAAAAGATGTTAAATTTCACTTCATATATTAACGTTTGTGCTGATTTTGATAATGCCGAAGATTGTATAAATTATATTAAGAGTGATGGTAATAAAGTGGATTTAGTTATTATGGACGCTATTCTCCCTTATATGAGCGGTATAGAAGCTTCAAATATTCTTAAGCAAATTAATCCTGCCGTTAAAATACTTATGCTTACTACTGATAATGATGATAGACAGCTGATGAATACTCTGCTTGCTCAAGCTGATGCATATTTTGTAAGAGATTTTAGTCAGGAATTGTTAAACAGTACTATTACCCGGATAATGAAGGGGTTTTGTGAGATTGACAAACGTATCCAAAATGCATTCTCAAAATTTATTAAATCAATGTCTGATAAAGATTATTCCTTCTTTACCAGCAAGCTTACTCTAGAAGAGTCCAGATTTTTGGCTCTTGTGCACGATGAACTGCCGGAAGATATTAGTTCCTGGAGTGTTAACACTCCTATGTATAGTCTATATCCATATTTATATTCTATTTTAAAAAAAACTGTAAATCTTGGTCTTTTTAAACAGGAGTTGAAATATGACTTATTTTAAATCTAAAATTCCAAATTTTAATGCTAAAATAATTCTTATAAATGTAGTATTTTTTACTCTTATTACTGCTTGTTTAATATTACTTTTTTTAGAATACTTTGTACATTTGAACCTGTCAGTTGCTATTGTAAATGCAGTCTGTCTTTTTATTATTGTTCAGTTGTTTATTTATTTTTTATTTTATAGACGGATAAATGTTATTAATGATGAATTTATGCGTTATATGTATTGTAGATGTTGCACTGAATGTAAATGTCAAATAGATACAATGCTTAATAATATTTTTAAAAGCACTCCTGATATGATTACTTTTAAAGATGCTAAACTCCGTTATGCAATGTGTTCAATGAAATTTCTTGATTTTTTTGGTTTTAAATCGGATTGCGAAGTGATTGGGAAAACTCAATTTGAAGTTTTTAATAGTTCAAATGCAGAAGCTTCAGACAGATGTTTGGCAGAACTTGTTAAAGATAAAGTTTCAAAAACATATATACAAAAGTTTTATAAAAATAATGTTGAATATATCTATGAATCAACTTCTTCACCTATCATTAAAGATAATGAAGTTATAGGAATATTGACCTTAAGCAGGGATATCACTGAAACTGTGTATTTAAGGCAATCTTTAGAATATTCTAATGCAAAACTTTATACATTGCTTGATAATACCCCTCTTTTAGCGTATGTGTTGGATCAGGAGGGTAACTTTATTATGGGTAATGCTCGTGCAAGAGAATTGTTTTTAAGCGGTGTTGATGTAACAAATTTAGGCGAAAAAGTTAAATTCGATATTGATAAAATGAAAAATTATATTATAAATGAGAATTTAGAATTGCTAAAAACCGGGAAAATTTTGAGTACAGAAATACATGTTCCTGCCAGAAATGGTGAAAAATATTGGTATAGTATAAAAAAATTACCTATAAAAGGGACTGACGGGAATTACTACGCAGTTGCTACTTTTGCAAGAAATATTGATGCTGAAAAGCAAATTCAAGAACAGAGGGAAACTTATATTGCAACTTTAAGTCATGATTTAAAAACTCCTGCAATTGCACAAGTCAGAGCATTAGAATTGTTATTAAGCGGTCAGCTTGGAGAATTTAACGAGGAACAAAAAGAAATATTAAAATTGACGCTGGATTCTTGTAATTATATGTATGAAATGGTCTATACTCTCCTATCTACTTGTAAGTTTGAAAGTGGTGAAGTTGTTTTGAATTATAAAACTTTTGACTTTGTTATGCTGGTGCAAGAATGTATTTTTGAGGTTTCAAATCTTACCAGTGAAAATTCTGTAACAATAAAATTTTCTTCTCCTATTAAAAACTTAACTATCAATGCTGATAAAATTGAATTGAAACGTGTAGTAATAAATTTGTTATCAAATGCCATTAATTATGCGTTTTCCTCATCGGTTATTTATGTTGTTGTTGATAATGTAAATGGATTTGTACAATTGTCAGTTAAGAACTCCAGTTCTTATATCGAGCCTGATGTTATGTCAAGGCTTTTTAGCAAATATATTACTCATTCTGAGAAATTTAATAAGGTTGGAGTAGGTTTAGGGTTATATTTGTCTAAGAAAATTGTAGAGGCTCACAATGGCAAAATTATTGCTGAAAGTTCAAAAAAGGATCAGACCTGTACTTTCGGATTTATTATTCCCGTGGCTGCGGCTGACACTATTACTAAATCAAAGTCAAGAAAAGCTCTTATCGCAGGATAAATTTATGTTCTTTATGATATAATCTGAGTATGGAAGAGAAGAATTTAACAATTTCAATTGCACATTTGTATCCAAAACTTTTAAATCTGTATGGAGATATTGGGAATGTTGTTACCCTTATCAAGCGTTGTCAGTGGCGCGGAATAAATGTTGAATTTGAAGCAATTAATATAGGTGATTCTATCAAAAATCACGATTTATATTTTATTGGCGGCGGGCAGGATAAGCAGCAAGAAGATGTTGCCGCGGAATTGTATTCACATAAGTCTGAACTTATTTCACAAAGAGATGACGGAGCTGTATTTTTAGGAATTTGTGGTGGATATCAGCTTTTTGGACATTATTACCAGCCTCATGAGAAAAATAAGCTCGTCGGAATATCTTTACTGGATGCTTATACTGTTGCCGGAGAAAAAAGATTTATTGGCAATGTTACAATAAAAACTTCTTTTCTTGAACCAGATACCCTTGTTGGATTTGAAAACCACAGTGGATGTACTTATCTTCAGGGCGAGACAAAGCCTTTGGGTACAACTGTTGTAGGCAGCGGCAATAATGGCAGCGACGGTTTTGAGGGCGGATATTATAAAAATGTTTTTGGAACTTATCTTCATGGTTCTTTGTTGCCTAAAAATCCGAATTTTGCAGATTATTTAATCGAATTGGCATTAGAAAAGCGTTACGGTGAAAAAGTAAAACTATCAAAACTCGATGATAAATTAGAAACTGAGGCTCATAATTCAGTTATTAATAAAGCCTATTAACAAATTAAAAAGGCTCTTATCATACTAAGAACCTTTTAGTACTGATTTTTTATTCGATTTTGTTTAGTTCAATTTATTTACAGCTTCAATAACTTTTGCAGCTGCATCTTCCGGTTTCATTGAAATTTTATCACCAGTAGCTCTTATTACAAATTCTACGTTTCCTTCTGCAATAGTTTTTCCAACTGTTATTCTGTAAGGGAAGCCTATTAAATCTGCATCTTTGAATTTAACTCCCGGTCTTTCGTCGCGCTCATCAAGAACGGCTTCAACTCCATTTGCCAAAAGTTGTTCATACAATTTTATTGAAACACTCATTTGGGTTTCGTCTTTTGTGCTGACAGGAACAATGACAACATGGTACGGTGCAATCGCCAGTGGCCATTTTATTCCCCAGTCGTCGTGATGAGCTTCAACTGCAGCGGCCGCCGTTCTTGAAATACCTATTCCGTAACAGCCCATGATGTATGGTTTAGCCTTTCCATCAGCATCTAAATATACGGCGTTCATTGGTTTGGAATATTTAGTTCCTAATTGAAATATGTTACCTACTTCAATTCCTCTAGTAACCTTTAACGGTTTACCGCACTGAGGACAAAACTCTCCTGCTTCAACAAGTCTCAGATCACCGTATTTAAGTTCAGTGACTTCCAAATCTTCAAGATTAGCCCCAACTTGGTGAACATCGTTTTTATTTATACCGACAACAAAGTTTTTCATTTCTTTTACAGTATTGTCAGCAACAATTGTAACACCATCCATTCCTTTTGGTCCTATAAATCCTGGAATTGCGTTAAATCCTTTTTTATTCATTAATTCTTCTATTTCAGCGGATGTTGCAATTCTTATTTCCATTCCGCCAATAGTATTTAGAAGTTTTGTCTCTTCAACAGTCTTATCTGCCCTTATAAGTGCTATTACAGGCTTTTTGTCTATTATATATACAAGTGATTTTAAAATTAAGGATGAAGGTATTTTTAAAAATGCTGATAGTTCTTCTATAGAGTGTGTGTTAGGAGTATCAATTACTTCGCATTTTTTAAAGTATTCCCTGCCATCAATTGCAGCATCAGGAAGTTTTGAAACAGCGTGGTTTGAGTTAGCTGCATAATCACACTCATCGCAATAGAAAACATCGTTTTCTCCGGAATCAGTATCTGTGATTACCATAAACTCGTGAGAAATGCTTCCCCCTATAGCACCCGAATCAGATTGTACCATTTTGGTTTCCAACCCGCACCTTTTAAAGATATTTCTGTATGCTTGAGCCATATTTTGATATTCTTTTTCCAGTTCTTCCTGGCTTGTGCCAAAACTATACGCATCTTTCATTATAAATTCTCTTCCGCGCAACAATCCAAAACGAGGTCTTACTTCATCTCTGAATTTTGACTGGATTTGGTAAAGATTTGTAGGAAGTTGTTTGTATGATTTTAGTACATCACGCGCAACTGCTGTAATTATTTCTTCGTGGGTCGGACCAAGACACATTTCACGGTTGTGGCGGTCTTTAAGTCTCATAAGTTCCTTCCCGTAAGCTTCCCATCTGCCTGATTCAATCCAAAGTTCTTTAGGCTGAACAAATGGCATCAATAATTCTTGAGCTCCGGCTTTATCCATTTCGTCTCTCACGATATTTTCAACTTTTTTTAATACCCTCCACATCAATGGAAGATAATTGTATACTCCTGACGTTAATTTCCTTATATAACCGGCTCTTGCAAGCATTTTATGTGAAATAACTTCCGCATCTGAAGGAAATTCTCTTAGAGTTTGTACAAATAATTTTGACATCTTCATAATAACTTAATCCTCATATAAATAATTTTGATGTCATTATTTTAGCACAAACAGATTACTTACTTAACTTTACGTAATTCTTCTTTTACATTTTGTACTGGAATTGATAGCGTCTGGTAATTTTTAATGGCTTCGTTAAAGTAAATTTCACTTTGTGGATAGTTTTCAATATTTTTATAGACCAAAGCTGCAAGGTAATATAAATCACCTGTTTCAGGGCAGTTGGCAAGGGCTGCTTGTATTTCTTCACATGCACGATAGTAGTCATCTTGTTTTATGAGTATTTTTACAAGAATTTTATAGGCTTCTTCATCTGCCGGATTCATTTCTACGGTTTTTCTGAGGTTTTCTGCCGCACTTTTGTAGTCATTAGATTCATAGTAAATTACTGCAAGATTGTAGTATGCCCAACTATAATTGGGAGATAGTTCTATAACTTTTTCGAAATTTTCTTTGGCCGAGTCTAAATCTCCAAGTTCTTTAAATATATTTCCAATATAAAAATGTGCATATAAATCTTCGTCATTTAAATCTATGGTTTTTTGGAAATTATCCATTGCTTGAATGTATTTTTTTTGTTTAAAATACACTAATCCAAGATTAAAATAGCTGTTGGAATCTTGCGGATCATCCTCTATAATCCTTTGGAAGCACTCAATTGCAAAAGCGTATTCTTTTAATTCTGTATACACAAGTCCCAGATTATAAATGGCATCAAGTGCATCAGGGGCTATTTCCAAAGATTTTATATAGGCGTCGCGTGCTTTTGTGTATTGTTTCATTTTTTCATAAACAATTCCAAGGTTATAAAATATTCCATCATCTTGCCCAAATGTTTTAGCCAGATATAAAAGATGTCTAAGAGCTTCTTCATTAAATCCGCAATCCATAAGCAAGACAGCTAATTGCCGTCTTGCCTGGAAATTTGTAGAATCGTTTTTAACAAGTCTTTGTAATTCTTCTATTCTATCTAATTTAGACATATTTTATATAACCGGAACATCGATTGGATCAATGAGAATAACCTTTAATTCATCGCCTTTTTCGATATTTACGTGTTCACCTTTTTTAATCATGTCAGCAATACTTCCGTAAACAAAGTAGCCTGCTGTACCCATAACACCGCCAAATGCTGCAAATGGCACAACAACATATTGCCATCCGGTATCTGTCAAGTTTTCACCCCAGTTAATTGCTTTTTTTGTGATTTCACCAGATTTAGAACAAGTTTTTTTCCACGCATCATAATATCCGCGTGTCGTTGTAATTCCGCCATTGTATGTTAAATCAGTTCTTCCTACTACATTTAAAGTAAGCGGGAGCTGTCTGCCGTTAGGTGTTACGACATGATCAAAGTTTAAATATAAAACTGCGCCCTTTGACATTCTCTGCGGTAAATCTACGCCTTTGATATCTCCCCTAATAACGGACCCTGCGGGAAGAATTACATCATCCCCTGCGGTTTGATCGGTTTCCAGCATTGCAGAAAAACCTGAACCTGCAGGATTTACACCTGTATTTATACCATTGAGCATCTTCAGTTCTAAAGTCGTACCTGCCGGAATTCTTTTAGTCTTTGCGTTTCCGTTAAATGGTGCAGCTAAGGTTACTTGTGCTGCCAGTAATAATGTTAATACTGTTACGATTATTTTATTTTTCATAAAAACCCCTCTTTCTTTACTGTTGTATTTTAGCATATTATTCTATTTTTGTTAAGTAGTTTTGATACGTATGAATTATTTTATGACAAAAAAAGAAAAGAGCCTGTAAAAGGCTCTTTTGAATTAAGAATAGCTGGAAGTATGAAAAAGATTAATTATATTAAATGTAATAAATACCCTTTTTAAAATTGGTTGGTCGTATAGTTTTTTATTACCCAATAAACCTAGGTCTTTATGAAGATTTATTTATAGTTTGAAAATTTGTTTTGTGTATTGTAAAATTTCTTTATTATTTTGTGCAGACAGACTGAAAGGGTAATTATGGAAATTCAAAATAAAGCAACAATTGGCGTATTTGGCGGATCAGGATTTTACAGTTTTTTAGAAGATATCGAGGAAGTAAGTGTTGATACTCCATATGGCAAAACCAGTGATAGCGTATTTATTGGGAAAATCGGAAACCATAAAGTAGCGTTTATGCCTCGTCATGGAAGGAATCATTCAATCCCGCCTCATTTGGTAAATTTCAGAGCAAATGTTTGGGCCATGAAATCTTTAGGGTGTAAAAGGGTAATTTCGCCTTGTGCAGCAGGAAGTTTGCAAACAGAAGTTAAACCTGGTGATTTCGTTATTTGCGATCAGTTTGTTGATTGGACTGATGGAAGGAAAACAACATTTTTTGAAGGACCAGTTGTCCAGCATCCTTCTCCTGCTGATCCATATTGTCCGGAACTCAGGGAATTAGCTATCAAGACAGGTAAAGCCTTAGGAATTACCATTCATGAATCCGGTACGGTTGTAGTTATAAATGGCCCGCGATTTTCTACTAAAGCCGAGTCTGCTTTCTTTACAAAACAGGGCTGGCAGGTTATTAATATGACGGCTTTTCCGGAGGCATATCTGGTTAGAGAAATGAATATGTGCCCTTTAAATATCTCACTTATTACTGATTATGACGCCGGTTTAGTCGGGGACGTTCCTCCGGTTTCTCATGATGCTGTTATGGAGGTATTTAATAATAATGTGGCTAATTTAAAATCTTTATTATTTACTATGATAGAAAATATTCCGGCTGAACAAAATGCATGTGAATGTTCCAATGCAGTAAACTTAGATTTTTAATGGATGTAGTTATGGGGAAATTTATATTATATCTTGATAGGCTTGTAAATTTATATTTATACTTCATTGTTATGGCTTGTCTGCTTGCTATTGTACCTAATATAAATATGAATTATCCGTTTTTTCATGCGATTTTTAAATTGGCAGGATTTTATCTAATTCCGCCGCTGGCAGGTGTATCTTTTTCTCCGATGCTTGTTATGACTGTACTTGCTCTTGTTTCTATGGGTTTGAAATCTTTGTATATGAAATATTTTGCAAAAGATGATGGATCAGTTATTATTATACAGAGTTCTGATATAGAGAGAACAATGAAAGAATTAAGTAATTTAAAAGAAGAAAGTAGTAATAAAGAAGAAAAGGAAAATAAGGATGATCGCGATAAAAATAATTGAATCTATTGCAAACTGCTTTTATGTATATCTGATGATGATATTTGTAAGATGTTTATTAACCTGGATTCCTGGATTAAATTGGGATAATCCTCTATTGAAAGCTCTTAGATTGTCTGTTGATTTATATTTGGATTTGTTTAGAAAAATTATCCCTCCGCTGGGACCGTTTGACTTTTCTCCTGTTGTTGCAACTTTTGTACTTATTTTTATAAGGGGAATAGTTTTATACGGGACAATTTATCTATTTAGTATAACCGGTTTGATAAGGTAGGATATGTATGAAAATCGTAATTTATGGAGCAACTGATATTGGATGTCTGCTTGCTACTGAATTTTTTGAAGACCATGATATTACTGTTATTGATAAAGAAGAAAACAGAACTGAGGAGTTTGATAAACTTGATATAAGTTTTGTTTACGGCAGCGCCTCTGATATGAATGTTTTGAAATCAGCAAATATAGCTAATGCAGACGTTTTTATAGCCTGTACTGCATTGGATGAAGCTAATATTGTAGCTTGTCTTTCAGTGAAAAAACTTAGCGGTATAAGGACAATATGTTTTGTTTCAAAGGAAGAGTATCAAAATGTTATGGCTCTTGATAGGAATGGGGATTATCTTGGTGACTTTTTTATAGATTATATTATCTGGCCAGAAGCTCTTTTAACCCAGGAACTGTTTAGGATTGTTACTGTTGCACATGCTCTTGATGTAGAAAATTTTGCAGATGGTAAAGCTCGTCTTTTGGAGTATAAAGTTAAACCGGGTTCGTCTATTGTCGGAAAGATGGTTAAAGATTGCGGTTTTACAAAAGATACCATTATGGTTGGTATAAAAAGAGACTGTTTGTTGTTTATTCCAAATGGTTTAACTGAGATTAATGAGGGTGATAAGCTTATATTTATGGGAACATCTCACTCTTTAGATATTTTAGCAGGAACTTTTTTTCATGAAAAAGAACAGGTTAAGTCGGTAGCAATTATTGGCGGCGGTAATGTCGGTTATATGCTTGCACAAAATCTTGAAGATATGAAAATTAAGACAAAAATTATCGAAACAGATTATGAAAGATGTGAATTTTTGGCCCAAGAACTAAAAAAAACTCTTGTTATAAATGGTGATGGTACTAATCTAAAATTGCTTGATGAAGAAGAAATCGGGGACTGTGACGTTGCAATTGCAGTAACAAACAATGACGAACGAAATTTGCTATGCTCGCTACTTGTGAAACAACTCGGGGTAAAACGTGTAATAGCACGTGTCTCAAAGGTTTTGAATATTCCGCTGTTTGAAAAAGTCGGCATAGATATTGCTGTTTCACCTAAAACTTCGGCGATAAATGAAGTTCGTAATGATATTGATGAAACAAATGTTGATATTCTGGCAACAGTTGAGCAGGGTGAGGCTGAAGTCCTTGAGATTGCCGTTCATGAAGAATTTAACTGTAAGGCTATTAAGGATTTGAGATTCCCGGCCGCTGCGATTGTAGGGATTATTCAAAGACGTGCTAATGTTATTATTCCAATGGGTGATACTCAGGTTAAAACTCATGATATTTTAATTATATTTACAAAAGCTGAAAATGCACAGAAGATAAAGGATTACTTCAGGGTATAGTGTGAGTGTATGAGATTAAATTATATATCAAGTGCTTTAAGTTTAATTTTAAAAGATATAGGTTTGGTGACTTTTATTCCAATATTGGTTGCTTGTTTCTATAATGAATGGCAGTCTGTATTACCTTTTATGTCTGCCGGATTCTTTTCTTTGTTTTTGGGTATGGTTCTCAAAAATATTATTAAGCAAACTTCCGGGTCGGAATCTTTAAATGATATCAAACGTTCAGAGGCTTTAATGGTTGTCTCTCTTTCCTGGATAGCATTTGGTTTCATTGTTGCAATTCCTTATTTGTTTTATGGAATTTCGCCGATTGATGCTATGTTTGAAGCTGTTTCGGGAATTACAACAACTGGAGCAACTATTTTGACAAATTTTAATTACCCTAAGACATTTCTGTTCTGGCGTTCGTTTACCCAATGGCTTGGCGGTATGGGGATTATAGTGTTGTTTGTGGCAATTTTGCCTCAGTTTGCAGTTGCAGGACGGCAGATGTTTTATGCAGAGGCTCCTGGTCCAACTGAAGATAAATTTACTCCACGAATTAAAAATACAGCATCTGCATTGTGGATTGTTTATGCAGGTTTAACATTAGTTTGTGTTTTGTGTTTGTGGCTTGCCGGCATGAACCCGTTTGATTCTATTTGCAATGCTATGTCTACTCTGGCTGCAGGTGGGTTTTCTCCTAATCCCGAAAGTATTGGAGGTTATGGATCTAATCTTATAAATTGGATTATTATAGTATTTATGTTTTTAGCCGGTTCAAGTTTTGTATTACAATCTCAGGTGCTCAGAAAAAGAAATTTAAAACTCTTTTGGAAGAGTGAGGAATTTAGATGTTATACGGGTATAATTTTGTTTATTACTGTAGTTCTTGCAAGTGTATTATGTTTACAGCAAGATTATGGACTATTTCACTCGCTTACGGCCTCATTATTTCAGGTGCTTTCGCTTGCTACTTCTACTGGTAGTGCCAGTGAAGACTTTCAATTGTGGACTGTTGATGCAAAAATTTTATTATATATAACTATGTTTGTTAGTTCTTGTTCCGGATCAGCTGGTGGCGGTTTAAAGATTACAAGGTGGATTTTGATATTCAAATATATTAAAAACGAACTTTATAAGATACTTCATCCGAAGGCTGTAATGTCAATAAAGATTGATGATAAAGTTATTTCTCTAGATGTTATTCGCCAAACTTTGTTTTTTGCTTTTTGCTTCTTTGGATTATGGGCGCTCAGTGCCGCATTAGTAACGACTATCGAACAAAATTTTGTATTGGGACTTGCTGTATCTATTTCGTCTATTGGTGATGTTGGCCCTGGGTTGGGACATGTTGTTGGTCCTATGGGAAGTTGCGCTACCTTGCAGCCGATATCAAAAGTTATAATTATTTTTAATATGCTTGTTGGCCGTTTGGAAATCATCCCGTTTTTGGTATTATTCCATAGAGATTTCTGGAAGTTTAAGGGCTAGAGATATTCATCTGCCTGTATTTGCTCAGGTACAAGACTTTAAGTTTCAGTAAAAAATGCGCAGGGCATTTATCCCTGCGCATTCATTTATTCATTTATTATGCTTTTGCAAAAGAGTCATTTGATCGGGATTTGATTTCGTCGGTAACTTTAGAGATGAATTCATCTACTTTAAATGTTCCAACTTGACCAATCCCCCTTGCACGAACAGCAACTGAGCCTGTTTCGATTTCTTTATCTCCTATTACGCAAACGTAAGGAATTTTCTTATCCTGAAGTGATTCTCTTATTTTGTAGTTCATACTTTCTGAACGATCATCCAGATTAACTCTGATGCCTGTTTCACGCATTTTGTTGTACACTTGTTCAGCAAAATCAACGTGTTTTTCGTTTGATATTGGAACAATATTTACCTGAGTTGGAGCAAGCCATGTAGGGAAAGCTCCTGCGTAGTGCTCTATTAAGATGCCATGGAATCTTTCCATTGAACCAAAGATTACACGGTGGAGCATTAGTGGAGTTTTTAATTGACCATCTTTATCCTGATATTTTATATCAAATCTTGCAGGAAGGTTAAAGTCTAATTGTATTGTAGCACATTGCCAAGTTCTGCCGATAGCATCTTTAATTTTGAAGTCAATTTTCGGACCGTAGAATGCTCCGTCGCCTTCATTGATTTCGTATTTCATTCCGCGTCTTTCCATTGCTTCTTTTAAACCTGCTTCTGCTTTATCCCAGTTTTCAATCTCACCTACAAAGCTTTCAGGACGGGTTGATAGTTCAACTTCAAATTTCATGTTGAAAATAGCCATTGTATCTGCTACAAAGTCAATGATTCTATTGATTTCATCAACCAATTGTTCAGGTGTACAGAAAATGTGGGCATCATCCTGTGTGAAACCTTGTACACGGGTTAAACCGGAAAGTGCTCCTGATTTTTCTTTACGATAAACAGTACCAAGTTCAGCCATTCTTAGGGGCAGTGAACGGTAGGAATATCTGTTTGCTTGATAAATCAATATATGGAATGGACAATTCATTGGTTTTACTACAAATTGATCATCAGAATCTTCATCCTTTTGAACAAAAAACATGTTTTCTTTGTAGTGATCCATGTGACCTGAGATTTCCCACAGTTTAGATTTTGCAATTTGAGGTGTATTTACAATTACGTACCCGCGTTTTCTATGTTCTTCCCTCCAGTAGTTTTCAATCTGTTCTCTTACAACAGCCAAATTAGGGTGCCACAATACCAGTCCGCCTCCTAATTCTTCCCTTGTAGAGAATAGATCCAGTTTTGTTCCCAGTTTTCTGTGATCACGTTTTTCTGCCTCTTCAAGGAATGTTAAATAGCTTTGAAGGTCTTCTTTATTCCAATACGCTGTTGCGTATATTCTTTGAAGCATTTTGTTATTTTCATTACCGCGCCAGTATGCTCCTGCTACTTTTAGAAGTTTAATGGCATTTGTTTTAATATATGATGTGTTTGGAAGGTGAGGACCTGCACAAAGATCGTTAAATAAAGCATTTCCGTCTTTGTCTTTCGTGATATACAAAGTTGGGTTGTCATTTTTGTGTTCTTCTAAAAGCTCCGCTTTGTAGATTTCACCTTCTTTTTTAAATTCTTCAATTTGAGCATTCACATCAGGAATTACGTATTTTTCAAAAGTAAGGTTTTGCTTGATGATTTCTTTCATTTTTTCTTCGATTTTTACAAGGTCTTCTTCCGTAAAGGCATGACCATCTGTTAAATCAAAGTCATAATAAAATCCGTCAGCAGTTGCTGGTCCTATTGCTAACTTTGCAGACGGGAACAGGCTTTGAACTGCTTGTGCCATGATGTGCGAAGTTGAGTGTCTTAAGATACTCAAAGTTTCATTGTTCTTTTCCATTTTTTCTTCTTTCTATCCTTGGGGTAAATTTAGGTTATATATAAAAACACTTATATATTGAATTTACCCGAGGGTGGATCCCCTTAACTATTACTATATGAATATTATATTACAAATGTAAAAAATATAATGTATAATTAATAGTAAATTATATTAGAAAGCATAGGTCATATTCAATAGGTTTCATTTTTACAGTTTTATTGTTTGCAAGTATCCATACTAAAAATTTAGTGCAAATAATTCATATTTCCGTGGTGTAAAACATAATAAGAACAGCCAAAACCTGTACCCGATTTATTGCAGGATTGAGCTGTTGTTGTGCTTGATTTTAAAGGATGTCCGGAAGGAGTTAAACCATCTTCTCTGAGAATAAATTGGAACAAATCTCTTCCCCAGGTATTTGGTTTAGCCTTGCCATTTGTATCTACATAAAACACTGCGACACTGCCAGATCCATCAAAAGCACTTCTTATATATAGACTTGTTCCATTTAGTAAAACAATTTTATACATACGGCGCTCTGTTGCAAAATTTACATTATTCCTTCCATTTAAAAATTTATATGTTTCGTTTGGTGCACAATGTCCGTTATTATCATCAACCCCGCAATCCAGTGCTATTTTCATTACGGTTTTTAAGTTATCTGCAATTTTTATTGCACCAGCTTCGTCATAATCGGTTAATCCCCAACCTTCCGCTGTTCCATATTTTTCTTCAAGACTTCTAAGTGCTTGTGCCAGTATGCTTTGCGTCGCCCTTAGTTGTGTTACTGTGCGTCTTTCTGTTATTTTCGCCCTTATTGTCGGAATTGTCATTGCTGCAATAACTCCAATTACTCCGAGTGTAATAAGAACTTCTGCTAGTGTGAAGCCAAATCTTGTTTTATTTATTTTATTTTTGTCAAGTATAT
>CABUAQ010000019.1 GCA_902489575.1 uncultured bacterium | reverse complement strand
TAAACCTTTTTTGGAAGAACAATTCTGCCGCATTCTTATAAAAAATCTTATCCATAAGCTCATTTGCTTCCTGTGCAGGAAAAGACTTCCGTATAGAATCTTTTATATCTGCAACAACCTTGGAATATGCTTCTTTTGGAAGCAAACCATTTTCTCCGGCACCGCCAAATCGCCCGATTGGAGCATCTGTACCAAATAAAAGTCTATCAGTTCTATCACCTTTTGACGTATTTTTTAAACGTCTTATTGCCTCAATAATATCACTTTTATCCGAAGTATCCGGATTTACCCAAGAGATATCTGCATATAATTTTGCGGTATCATTTTCAATAGAGTCCACAAGGATATCCACAGCAGCTTTCGCATTAGCACCGTCATTTCCACCCATGTGCGCCAGAATTACAGGAACATTTTTATGTCTTTTTGCCAATTCATACACCAGTTCCGGTCTTGAATACCGGCAGCGTTCTGATACACCTGACGGATATTGGACATCATAAGTTTTATCCGTATGAAACAAGCACGGCAAGCTGTACTTTTCTGCTAACACCATATAACTATCGTAAGCTTTGTCATTTGCAGCTAATTCCATACATTTAGGATGAAATTTAAATCCTGCAAACTTATTTGGATTATCCTTTAGCAAAAGTTCTATTTTTGAAACATCGCCGTGTGTTAAATTAGGTTGGCACACCGCAAGCGGAACAAATTTATTGTTGCCTGAAATCCAGGAAAGAAGCTGCTTATTTCCGGTAAGTTCATCTAAAATTCCATCATTGTCAATACAACTTGAATTTGATACAATAAATCTTTCAACCGTGTCACCATTTGCCAACGGAGAATTTACAAAAACATCAAAACTTGACATGCCATAACTGGCACTTCCCCACTTCCCCAAATGAGAATGAGAATCGATTATTTTACCGCTGAAAGAAACCATATTCACAGAATTAACACGCATATTAACCCCCTGCATCAATTATCATTATTATTTTATTTTATTTAAAAATTTTTTCAAAGCAATTTTTACATGTGCATAGTTTAATCCGCCCTGCATATAGGCAACATATGGTGCTCTCATCGGGCCATCTGCAGACAATTCAATTGTAGACCCCTCAATAAATGTACCTCCAGCCATGATAACCTTATCTTCGTATCCCGGAATATACTCAGGAATAGGCGTTACATAACCATTTACAGGAGACAATGATTGAATAGTTCTGCAAAATTCCTCCAGCGGCTCAGGTGCCCCAAATGTTATATTTTGAATAATATCAGTACGCTTTTCGTTAAACTTTGGAGAAGAATTATAACCTATTTCCTCAAAGATTTTTGACGCCAGAACCGCCCCTTTAACGGCATCAGCAACAACAGAAGGCGCCATAAATAAACCTTGAAACATTAACCTGTGCTGGTTAAACATTGCCCCACCCTCTGAGCCGATTCCAGGTGCTGTAAGTCTTACGGCTGAACGCTCTACATACAATTCCTTACCTGCGATATAACCGCCGGCTTCCACAATACCACCTCCGGCATTTTTTATCAAAGAACCGCCGATTAAATCAGCTCCAACCTCCAATGGTTCTTTAGTATCGACAAATTCGCCGTAGCAGTTATCAACAAAACAAATACAATCAGGATTTTTAGCCTTTACTACATTACAGATTTTCTCAATAGTTTCTATAGTTAAAGATTTTCTTGTTGAATAACCTTTAGATCTTTGAATTAAAACCATAGTTACAGTTTCATCAACCATTTGTTCAAGTTTTTCAAAATCAATATCAGTATTGTCAATCAACGGAACTTCGTCATACAAAACACCATTCCCGATTAAAGACGCCCGTCTGGTTTCCTCATCCCCCATAGTTCCAATAACTTCCTGCATCGTATCATATGGTGCTCCGGCGACAGATAAAAGTTTATCACCATATTTTAAATTTCCGAATAAAGCACAGGCCAAAGTGTGAGTTCCTGAGACAAAATGCACCCTTACCAAAGCCCTTTCAGCCTTAAAAACCTGAGCAAAAACTTTATCTAAAACTTCTCGCCCCAAATCATCATGCCCGTACCCCGAAACAGTATAAAAATGTTCGGGTGCAACTTTATTATCAATGAAGGCCTGTAAAACTTTCTCCTGATTATAATCCCTTATTTCATCTATTTCACAAAACTGTTGACTGAGTGTTTTTTCTGCCAGCTTAATTAATTCAATACTTGATATCATTTCCCTAATCCTTATATTCCATAAATATATTATTACAAGCATGAAAAATTTCAAAACGAAATTGGTCAATGAAATATACTCAAGGGGAATGTAAAAACTTTCTTTGAAACATAAAATTCTCATATGAAAAAAGTTTTTCTTATACTATTTACAGAATTATTAATATGTACACCTGTAATATCATCTCAATACGGAATTCATACACCTCAAGACTACAATAAAACTTTTAACCCGAATGAACAGGAACGAATATTGTTTATTATGGATTTTTCAAACAGCATGACAGAAAACCTTGAGGGTTCAAGAAAAGTTGACCTGATGCTTCAAACAATGAAAGAAATCCTGCCCAAAATCAATCCGAACACCTGGGTAGGTTTACGAATTTACGGGCACAAAATGGGCTTTACACCTGTTGAAGCCTGCCGGGCTTCAACTCTGGTAAGCCCGATTGCGGTAAATAACACTCAATATATTGAACAGTCCCTTTTTAGAGCAAAACCGCGTGGCATGACCCCCATAACATATTCTTTAAAACAGGCAATCAAATATGATTTCATGGGGTTTACCGGGAAAAAACATATTATTTTATTGACAGATGGCGGGGAAAACTGTGACGAAAGCCCCTGCACATTTGTTATGAATCTTATAAGAATAAGACGGGATGTTACAATTGATGTTATAGCATTTAATATTAAAGATCAGGATGATCTTGAACAACTTGAATGTACTGCACTTGTAACAAGCGGCAAATTTTATAATGCACAGACAGCCGCAGAATTATTAAACGGCTTCAATAACAGTATCGAAGCCGCAAAAAACGTTGAAGCAAAAATTATTACTCACTAAGAATAAAGATTTAATTTATCCAAAAATAAACTTTTTCATAACCAACTTAATCAACAGAAAATATTTCGCGAATATCATCCATAGTAAGAGATTTTGTAATATTTCTGTCAACAGAAATTACGCTGTCAACAAGATTTCGTTTTATTGTTTTAAGTTTTTGAATTTTTTCTTCCACGGTATTTTTGGTAATAAGCCTGTATACAAATACTTTTTTAGTTTGCCCGATACGATAAGCACGGTCTGTTGCCTGATCTTCAACAGCAGGATTCCACCAAGGGTCATAATGAATAACATAATCTGCACCTGTAAGATTCAAACCCGTACCACCTGCTTTCAAACTGATTAAGAAAATAGGAATAGTCGGATCGTTATTAAATCTTTCAACTGCACCCTGTCTGTCTTTAGTCTTACCAGTTAAGTACTCATATTTAATACCTGTTTTGTCCAGCCATGCTCTTACTATATCAAGCATATCAACAAATTGACTGAATAATAAAATCCTGTGACCTTCTGACACAATTTCTTCAAGCATAACTTTAAGTTTTTCAAACTTACCCGAAGAAATAACATTTTTAACATTATCCTTATCATAAAGTCTTGGATGACAACAAATTTGACGCATACGCAGCAATGCTGAGAAAATAGATAATCGGCTTTTTTCAAGTCCGTTTTGTTCAATAGATTTAAACAATTCTTCTTTCGTACTGTCAAGAACCTGCAAATAGAAATCTCTTTGATCATCAGTCAATTCACAGTAAGCAATATTTTCAACCTTATCAGGAAGATCTTTTGCGACATCACGTTTCATACGACGCAAGATAAACGGATAAATTTGTAATTTAAGACGTTTTTCAACAATTTTATCCTGGCGTTCCATAATAGGATTTACATAGCGAGAATTAAAGTCTGCCATAGAGAACAAAAATCCCGGCATAAGAAAATCAAACACTGACCAGAGTTCTTCTAATTTATTTTCAATTGGTGTACCTGAAAGAGCCAGTTTATGTTGCGAAACTAACTGTTTTACAGCCTGCGCGGTTTGAGATGTTGCGTTCTTAATATTTTGAGATTCATCAAGAATAACATATCTAAAATTGATATCTTTCAATTTATCAATATCACGGCGCAGCAAAGCATAACTTGTAATAACAACATCATACTCAGGAATTTTTTTGAAAAATTGTTTACGCTCACCGCCCTGAAGCTTTAAACAATTTAATGTCGGAGCAAATTTCTGGATTTCAGATTCCCAGTTAAATACAACCGTAGTCGGAGCAATAACAAGAGTCGGCATCGGTCCGTCTTCTTCTTTTGCCTTCTGTAAAACCGTCAATGCCTGTAATGTTTTACCCAACCCCATATCATCAGCAAGAATTCCGTTTAAGCCGTATTTATACATAAACCACAACCAGCCAAAGCCCTTTAACTGATATTCCCGGAATTCAGCATTAATCCCATCTGGAAGAGATAAATCATCCACAGTAGAAAATGTGGACATCTGCTCCCAGAAAGTCTTAAATCTGTCACTTAAAATAAGTTCAATATTTAAATTTTTGAGTTCATTTATCAAACCTGCCCGATATGTTTTTACCGTAAAGCGGTTATCCGGATTTCTAAATACATCAAAAGAGTTGAAAGAACGCATCATCGAATATATATTTTGCGCCGGATATTCAACAAACCCTAAACTTCTAATCCTTGCATATTTTTCACCGCTTTGAATAGTTTCATAAATTTCATCGAAATCAATGACTTCTTCTCCGGCCTGACCGTATATACTTATATCAAAACTATCAGGCTGTTCATCAGAAAAATCTATCTTAGCACATAACTTGAACGGATCATCCATCAGCTTAAAAAATGACATATCGTCTTTTTCTTCAAATCTCCAGCCCTCACCGGCCTGTTTCAAATAATAGTTATAAAAATCAATCGCATTTTCTTTTTCCAACGCCAAATTATTGGTCTGCATCGGAACAAACTTACAAGCTAAAAGCATTGCATAAGCTTCATTTTCATGCTTCAAATTACGTTTAACCCAGTAAATAATATCTTCATCCGGCTTTTTAACCGTAATATACTGCACCTTGTCACTTGACGTTTTTGAAAACGGAACTCTTACCCCGTCATACTCAAAATCTAAAGAAGCCTTGAGTGATTGATCATAATCAATTCCCATTGTTACAACATTTACTGGAGGACGCTGTTCAAGCATTAATTTAGATATTTTCTCATCAACAACAACATCCATAAATTCTTTTAATTTTGGCAAATCTTCATAAATAAATTTTCCGCCTTCAGCATCTTTTAAATCAGTAAATGAAGACTTAATAATATTTTGGGGTACATTTTGAATTGCAATATTAGTAGGGAAAATCAAATTCTTATATCTGCCCCATTTTAGATGACGTGAAAAATATCTGACTTCTTCAAAAGGATAAACATCTTCCTTATCCGGACGCTGCCATTCTAAAGATAAAAGCAATGTACCCGCGGTATTTGAAGTATTAACATATAAAACGAGCTTCCATTCTTCATCTGTAAACTTCAGCCTTTCCTTTGTTTTTTCATCCAAAACCTCATCGGCCTTTGCTAAAAGTGAAAACATCGGACCAAATTTTGAAATAGGTATATCATACCATCCTGCCTTTTTATCCTGGCGTGATATTTTTAAAAGCTGTTGAAATATCAAAATTTCAACCTTTTGGGAATTATTAAGTTCAAAAGATTCATCCTGTTTTTGAGCCTCGATGAGAGCCCTCAAAATAGATTCTATCTGGCGTACAATTTTACCGTTTTCGCGAGAACGAACAAGTATTGAGAAGAAATTCGCTTTTCTTTTCGGATTAAAATGGAAAATATAACTTCCTTGCGGTTCTTCGGTAAGTGCAGTATTTTCATCAGGGAAATCAAATTCCATACCGAATTTTGTTTCTAGCCAATCTTCATAAGCATGTTCATCAATAGCTTTAAGGGCAACAGCAACAGCATGCTTGCACCATTCTTCCTTTAGCGGACAATTACAGCGTGCTTCAACCTTATTTTTCTTAAAAATCAAATCAGTATTATAATGATCCTGAAAATTACCTTTTACCTTACCCATATAAAAATTTTTTTCAGGGTAATTATCAAATACCATATCTTTTTGATGGTACTCATAACCTCTCCGCCAGCTTCCGGCACTTGCATTATCTTTTATAAATTTGTAATTAAACTTTGTTGCACTCATCTAAGGAGTAATCTCTTTCCGTTCTAAGGGAACAACTGTCATTACAGATCGCACATCCGTAAACCCTTAATCCTAACAATTAGGATTATACATTATAAAAATAAAAAAGGCAAGAGGTATAAAAATAAAAATTCTCTGTAACACGATAACACACCATTTTACCAAACATTTTTGATTAAATTCTTAATAAATGTTATTAATTTGTTAAACAGTATAGTTTTCTTATTTTTAATTATGTGCTACACTGATAGAGTGATATTGAAAGTTTAAATAAGGGGTTAATATGAAAAAATTACAAATTATAACCTTAGCAGTTTTGCTATCTTTTGCTTTGGGTACCGGCATTAACGGTATTTACACACAAACACAGGCTCAGACTCCAATAACGGTATCTGCACCTTCAGCTCCACAATCAAATTACACTACCGTGAATGCACTTGAAGTGGTTTCAAACCCTTATAAATACCTGCGCAGAAATATTAGAGTAAAAGGTAAATTTGATAAATTTTCAACTCTTGGCCTTGACTATAAACCGGCAATGCGATCTTCTGAACAATATATTACTTTCCTAATTCAAAGACCTGATATTACAAATCACAATATTCCATTATCAGAACTTAAAATCTTTTTAAAAAAGGAAATTGCTGAAAAACACATTGATCTCGATGCAGGAGATGAAATAGAATTTACCGGACGAGTTTTTTCAACCGCATTAGGAGATGCATGGATGGATGTTGACAACTTCAAAGTCGTTAATAAAGTAAAAAAAGATGACAATAAACCGGCAACAACATCCGGAACAAAAACAGACAAATAAAAGTATTTACATTTAAATAGGTATGAAATAGATTATGGCAACAACAAATAACACTACAAATACTAAATCTGAAAAATTTCTGACAATACACGGCCACTTTTACCAACCGCCAAGAGAAAATCCGTGGCTTGAGGCTATTGAACTTCAAGATAGTGCACTTCCGTTTCATGATTGGAATGAAAGAATATGTAAAGAATGCTATAACCCGAATTCAGTATCCAGAATAGTGGACAACAAAAATCGAATATTAGATATTGTGAATAATTACGAATATATGAGTTATAACTTTGGTCCAACCCTTCTATCCTGGATGGAACAATATGCCCCTTTGACCTACGAAAGAATTATTAAAGCAGATATTGAAAGTATTTCAGAACATAACGGTCATGGTAATGCTATTGCGCAAGTCTATAACCACATGATTATGCCGCTGGCAAATTACAAAGATAAAGAAACCCAGGTTAAATGGGGTATAAGAGATTTCGAATACCGGTTCGGAAGGAAACCGGAAGGGATATGGCTTGCAGAAACAGCTGTGGATGATGAAACCCTAAAAGTCCTAGTAGATAACGGTATAAAATTCACAATACTATCTCCTTATCAGGCCGCAAAAATTAAGAAATTAACAGACAAAGACTGGCAAGATGTAAGTTGGGGTAATATTGATCCGGCTCGCTCTTATACTTATAAAATAAAATGCGCCCCGGGAAAAACAATTGATCTATTCTTTTATGATGGAGCAATTTCACGTTCAGTTGCTTTCGACGAACTTCTTGTTGACGGAAATAAATTTATTAAAAGATTAAAAGAAGGGGTATCAGAAGTACGTGACTACCCGCAACTTATTAACATTGCAACAGACGGGGAAAGCTACGGTCACCATACAAAATTTGGGGATATGGCGTTATCCTATGTATTAAAAGTTAAAGCTGAAGATGAAGGGTTCAAAATCACAAATTATGCTGAATACCTTGACAAGTACAAAAGTAACTATGAGGTAGATATTAAACAAGCATCTTCCTGGAGTTGTTTCCATGGAGTGGGAAGGTGGAAAGAAGATTGCGGATGCTCAACAGGCGGACATCCGGGCTGGAATCAAAAATGGAGAGCACCGCTTAGGAATGCACTGGATTATCTCAGAGATGAACTTATCAAAATATTTGAATCCGAAGGTCCTAAATATTACAATGAAGATGTTTGGACTATTCGAAATAAATACATTGAAGTCGTATTAAACAGAAGTTATCTTAATATTAAAAAATTTCAAAAAGAAAACTTTAAACCTGATCTAACAGAAGAAAACAGGATTAAGGGTATGGAACTTCTTGAAATGCAGCGACAGGCAATGCTTATGTACACAAGCTGCGGTTGGTTTTTCTCTGAAATCTCAGGCATAGAAACCGTTCAAATCATGAAATACGCAGCACGCGCAATGCAGCTTGCTGCAAAATTTTCCGGTGAAGATTTTGAGGAAAAATTCCTTGAAATTCTATCAGAAGCAAAAAGTAATATCCCTGAACATAAAACAGGAAAAGACATTTACGAACGTTTTGTAAAACCTTGTGTTGTTACTTTTAAACAACTTGCATGCCTATGGGTTATATCTTCATTATACCAGGATTTTGAAGATGAAGAAGATGTGTACTGCTACACGATTAAACGTAACGACTATCAAAGAACCCAAAAAGGTAATTCAAACTTCGTAGTAGGACACATTGAAGTCCTCTCAAAAGTAACACTGCAAAAAGCAAATCTCATATTCGCGCTTATGCAGTATTCAGGCGGGGATTTCCACTGTGCTATTAAGCAATACTCTTCAAATGAAGAATATCAGGAATTAAAAAAATCACTGATTAAAACTTTTATGGTGCACCCGCTAACAGAAATAATTAGAAACCTTGATGAAAAATTCGGTAAAGAATATTTCACATTAAAAGATATCTTCATTGAAGAAAGAAGGAAAATCCTGCAAATTCTTTTAAAAGATAAACTGGAAAAATTTTCAAATACTTATAAAGAAATGTATGACCAAGGTAAAGGCTCTATTTATCACATGCAAAATCTTGGTCTTGAAATTCCAAACGAATTCAGGATTGCTGCCGAATACGCTCTAAGCCACAGATATAACGACCTTTTAGCTCATAGTGATGGTTTTGTTGAAAAAACTATAATTCAGCAGATTATGGATATAAACTTTGAAGCAAAAAAATTGGACATAAAAATAGATAAAGCTCCGTCCAACAAAATATTTGCCAAAAAGATTATAACAAATCTTAACAGACTAACTAAAAGTTTTGAAAGTCAGCAAGCTGACGCTGTTGTTGAATTGTTTGATATAATTTCAAAACTTGATCTGCAAATAGATATCTCAGAAGCACAAAATATTTATTATAACAAAATCTATCACAGGATAGGCGACATTATAGAAAATAATATTGAAACTCAAAAAGAAAAAGATATTAAATTTATCAACCTGTTATTAACTATAGGAATTCATCTTAATATAAATGTTGATTTCTATAAAATCAAACTAACTAAATTAGGGGTATAAGTTAATATATCTTTACATAATACGCAAATTTTTCCCTGAAGAATACTTTAATATAATAGGTAGAATTTAGGGAAAAATACGTATTATGGAAGTTTATGGACAAAATAATGTAATAAAACGGCAAAGTCCGCAGACTCAAGCTGGTAATACAAATGCACAGGCACCTGCAACTGTGCCGGCTCAAACATATTATACTCAACCACGGCAAACAGCATATCAAACTCCGGTAGTCCAGCAGCAAACTCAGACAATTCCTGCCCAACAACCGGTACAGCAACAGAGTTATCCTCATGGATATTTACCTGTGCAAAATACTGCTTATCCACCATCACCGCAGCCGCAAACTTACCAAGTACCGGCGTCAGCATCAGGTGTAAATATTCAAATATTTAATCCTTCAGTAACAACACCTGGTGCACAAGCCCCGACTTATAATGTTAATGCTCCATGTTATCCTTCTGCATACTACACAGGACAAATCGGCCCGGATGGGAAAATGCACACCGGAACCGGTACAAATACAGGCGGAGAAAATATAAATACTAATACTAATACTAATACCAATATAAATTCAACTGATAGTAAAAAAGATGAGAAAAAAACAGAAAAACGTAAAATTGTTCAATTAACAGACGATTACATACGAAATCTTGAAACATATCTAAACAGTCAGGAAAAAGAAGTTAGGTTAAGTGCAGCAAAGGAAGTATATGCAAGACTTGAAGAAGATGATTCAAGAAAAGACGATAAAGCCTTAACAGCTTTAATTAACAAAATGCTTCAGGATCCTTCAACTGAAATAAGGATTATGGCATTGTCAGCACTGGAAAACAGAATGGTAACCGGTGATGATTACACCGTAGGCGTACTGCAAAAAATGCAGCAAAATCCATCAGCATACGGACAAGATGCAGTTGATGCAACTAATATACTGTTAAAAATGTCAGGAAAAGAAGTAGAAAAAGAATTCGAAGTAAAAGACAAACCTAAAAAAGCCGATGACAAAAAAACAGATGCAAAAAAATAAGGAATAGATAATGAAGATTTTCAATCATATAAGAAAAGCTATAAAAGGAAATACGGGTAAATATCTTGCAAAGAGTGCAGGTGTTGCGGCTCTTGGTTGTGTTGCATATGACGCTCATTATATAGGCAAACTTCAAGCGGATATTTATGCAAGCGAAAAAGATGCGAAAGCTGCTGCCTATTACCTTAATAACTCGATGTATTCGACAAATATGAGTAAAATTCAGGAAGGAATAAAAGATGCATCTTACAAAATGGAACTGGATCAGGGCTATAAAAGATTTTTCAACAGTGGGATAGGCTATTTAAAGGGATTCGGGTCAATGCTTGTAAGTCATGTAGTCCCATTAGGGCTTGGATTGGGTGCCTTACTTGCAAAGGGTAAACTTAGCAAAGGTTTTGCAGGCGCACTAGGTATTTATGCCGCATACGAATTCATGAAAAACTTTTTTGGTTTTGGCACACCCGGCGGTCCTATAAAATAGTTTACACTTCTCCATTATTCTGCAAATATTTTTGGTATAAATCAGGACGCTTTACCTTTGTTCTTTTTAGCTGCTCATTATGTCTAAACTCACTAATATCTTTATGATTTCCGTTTAGCAAAACCTCCGGAACCTTAATCCCTCTGAATGCTCTGGGTCTTGTATAATGCGGATACTCAAGCAGACCATTTGAAAAACTGTCATTATGAGCTGATTCAAGTTTACCAAGAGTGCCGTTAAGTTTTCGGCTCACAGCATCTATAAGACAAAGAGCAGGAAGCTCACCACCTGTCAAAACAAAATCTCCGATAGAAACCTCTTTTGGCTGAATAATATCTCTTATTCTTTCATCAAAACCTTCATAATGCCCGCATAACATTATTATCTGCTCATAGCCAACAAATTGATTAACCAACTTTTCATTTAAAGGTTCACCTTGAGGAGAAAGCATTACAGTAACAGAATTATCAAGCTGTTCAACACTTTCATAAGCATCAACATAAGGCTGAGCCATTAAAACCATACCTGCTCCGCCGCCATAGGGAGTATCATCAACCTTTTTATGCTTATCAACAGTAAAATCCCGCGGATTGACAGTATTAACCGTAATAACATCGTTATCCTTTGCGCGCTTTAAGATGCTTACACCGCAATATGAATCAATAACCTCCGGAAACAAAGTCAAAACATCAAACCTCATTCCAGCAACCCTTCAATATTGTTAATTACAATTTTTCTGTTTTGAATATCAACAATTGGAACAATAGCTTTTACAAACGGGATAAGGCAGATTTTTTTCGAATTTGTTTTAACAGAAATCAAATCACTTGCGCCATTATTAGATACCCCGATAACAAATCCAAGCTTCTTGTCATCAACACTATCAAAAACCTCAAGTCCAACAAGCTCATCAATCAAAAATTCATCTTCATCAAGGTTTTCACGAATAACAGCATCTTCTACAAACAACAAATTACCTTTGTATGGAAGAATTTCATTGATGGAATTAATCCCTTCAAATTTAACAATCATAATATTCTTATGGGGTTTTGCCGACAAAATATGTAATGGAGAATACTCCCCATCATTTTTTAAGTAAACAGTCTTTAAGGACATGAAAAAGTTTTGCTGGCTTTTAGAGTATCCAACTTTTGCTTCCCCCTTAATCCCGTGGAAGTTAACAATTTTTCCAACTGAAACGAATTTAGTCATAACTATTCTTCTTCAGCCGGTTCCTCAGCAGCTTTAGGTTTTCTCCCGCGTTTTTTCTTTGGAGCTTCTTCAACCTCCGGTTGAGGTGCCTCAACAACCGCATCCGATTTATCTGCAGATTCTGCTTTTTTGGACTTAGCGGTTTTCTTCACGGTCTTATCTGTATCTGCTTTTTGTTTTTTAAACTCTTCCGGAGCATCTTCGCGTTCTTGATTCCAACGTTCCATCCCCATTTGAGCACGAACAAGCCCAATGCCTACGTGAACTCTCCATTCATCCATTTTCAACTGAGCCGCAATAATTTTATGGCAACCAATTGGCGGAAGCGGCAACAACGGCTCATACAACATTTTAATAGCATTAAGCTGATCAGGAGTAATAGCCAACTTTCGTTTAGGGAACGGTAATTTCGGAAGCATCATCTTTTGTCTTACAAGATTAATCCCGAAAAATACCTTCCTTGGTTCCAGACCTATTTTTTCACCAATAACTTCATGCGCATCCGGGTTTGGCAGCGGAAGCATAAGCTTGTAAAGCAATTCTATTTGTTCCAACTGCTCTCTGCTCACCAACAACTGTTTTGGTGCATTGTTTCTATTATTAGGTCGTTTATTAAATCTGTTATTTTGCGGCCTTCTTTGCTGATAACCGCCTGTACGGTTATTATTAAAACCGCTTCTATTGTAACTGCCCTGACGATTGTCTCGATTATAGCCACCGGACTGATTATTGTTATAGCGGCGATTATCACGATTATAGCCGCCACTCTGGTTATTATAGCGATTATAACCACTCTGTCGATTATCACGATTATAGTTGCCACTCTGGTTATTATAAGAACGCTGAGGCCTGTTATAAGGTCTCGGATTTTCATCCCCTCCGCTGGAATAACTGCTGTAGAATTGCGGTTTATCTTCGGTTGAATAACTACGTGGCATATCGCTTGTTGTTGCTGTAGCTGTCGGGGTTTCTCCTGAGTCGGTCGAACCTACCATCATTTTTTTATCCGGGTATAAACAATCCGGGCAAATGACTCTTTTAGGGTTTTTTGTTTCAAACTCACGACCGCACTTAATGCACTTGTTTACATACATAATAAAAGCCTCTTAATTGATAAAAATAACTCATAATAAAATAAATTTAAGGTAACATCCTCACAATATAAATCGATTTCAAATAAAAAAATAAAACTTACAGTAATATTTTAACATGAACTAAAAAATTATGCAAGGGTTTGGGGTATTTATGAGCGCAAAACAGCTGCAACAGCATTAACTTTCCTTAACATTTTCTTTGTCTTCACCCATTTGCGTTATAAGATTTTCGATGCTCAAAAACTCTTGAGCCTTGGTTTCAATAGTCTGAATACTTGAAAGCATTTTTCCCAAATCGGAATCAAAACTTCCAATAGAAGATGTTACAGAGTTGCCGCCGGCTATCGCAGTTGTAGATGCACTCAAGAACTTACCAATCTGAAGTCCGGCAGGTTGTGTAACTGCAATAGTAGCATTTGAAGCCTGTATACCCATAGTACCAATTCCAGAAACCTGAGTACCTACTTGATTAACCTGCATGCCTGTAGATATAAGCTGTTTTCCCAAAGGAATTGCAGAAGCAGATATTCCAAATGAAAGAAAACTACTGGCAGTTGCAGCAGCAACTATCGCTTCGCCGGTAGCTTTCATTGTTTTTCCGATATTTGCAGTCGTATCACCCAATTGTTTAACTGTTGCAGATATTTCGTAAAGTGTCTGTGCAAATTCTTGTATTTTAGAATTTGACTGCTGATACTGCTTTGCAAGATTATTCATTTGTTTATAATAAGAGTTTTCTTTTTGAGAGGTTTGCTTTAAAGTTCTTGTAGTATTGGAAAGTTTAGCATGTCTTGTTCTAAGCCTTGCTGTGATCGCAGTTAAATTTTTACTTTTTGCACCAATTTTGGCTGATATACTTTTTAGTTTTTCCTGATCCTTAGGATCAGAACTGTTCTTTAACGACTCCGCTTCTTGTTGAAGTTGCTTTATTTCCTGTTCTTCTTTTTGTAATTTTTGTTCTTCTTTTGCAATTTCATCACTTGTCGTCTTGATTTCCCGCTGAAGAGAATCTCTTTTTTGCTGTAAAGAAGTTAAACTAGTTTTAACATTTTGGGTTTCAGATACTGCCTTTTGCTGCTGTTGCTGAGCCACAGCCATATCACTTTGAGTTTGTTGAGTTTTTGATTTGCAATCTTCGCCTTTACTATTTGCCTCCTCCATCTTTGCCTGTCCTTGAGAAAGCAGAGCTTCTGCCTGTGCAGTATCTGTTGAAATTCTTCCGCCGGAGATAGCGTCGGATTTATTATTCCCGTCGACTGAAACATTATTAGAATTGTTCGCAGCTTTTTCTTCCGGAGTTGGTCCTAAAGCATTTAAAACACCATCGATATCCTTTACATCCTGCTTATATCTGACACCTTGTGTTTGATAGCTGGTATCTGTTTTTTCAGACTTATCAGCCGAAGGTCTGCGTTCAGTTTTTATACTTGGCTGAACTCCGGTTGTTTTAGGAATATTAGTCTTGAAACTTTTAAACCAACTCATGACAAACTCTCTCTTATACTGCTCATATAAATAAACACATATAATTCAGAGAGTTTTCAATTTAAAAATTAATATTCACAAAAAGTTACTTTTCAACCATAAAAGTCACAGGACCGTCATTTACAAGCTCAATATCCATCATGGCTGCGAATTTTCCTGTTTTAACCGGAACACTAAATTCTTTAACTTTCGCAATAAAATATTCATAAAGATCTCTTGCGATATCAGGAGGCGCGGACTTATCAAAACTTGGTCTGGTACCTTTTTTACAATCTCCACACAACGTAAATTGAGAAACAATAAGCATTTCACCTTGTACATCTTTTATTGACAAGTTCATTTTTTCATTACTATCTTCATAAATACGCAAACTCACAAGCTTTTGCGCTAAGTTATCTGCATTAATGCGTTCATCCCCTTTTTCAACCCCAAGAAAAACAAGCATTCCTGCATTTATTTGAGAATATAACTCACCGTCAATTGTAACAGAAGCTTTTTTCACCCTTTGAATAAGTGCTTTCATCTTATAAATCCGCCTTTGCAAAGAGGTCTTCTTTCGTAATTTTGCGACCGCAAGACTTATCCTCATCGCAAAAACCTAGCCTTTCACATTTTGGAACAAGATACTCTTTTAACCATGGTTCCTCTGCCACAAGCGCATCGCACATGCCCTTAACAAGACATCTAATCTCATACTGCGCTCTTGTGCACAGTCTCAAGTTAGCAAGATGGATAAGTTCTCTTAAATTCAAACTTGTAACCATAGAACTTGCAGCTGCATTCGGCATAACAAAACGTGCATCTTCAGCAGGAATACCTGCATCTATGAATTCCTGGTATTGCCGGGAAATTTGTTCCATAAACGATATAAAATTTTTTCTTAGCTCAGGGTTCCGATCAATAGTCGGCGGAATTATATAATCAAATTGACCTTTCTCCCTAACATATCTCTGAGACTTTTGAGAAAAAGACATGTGTCTGTGTCTTACAAGTTGATGAGTACATGCTCTTGATACATTTGAAATAGCAAAACTAACCTGGATATGCTCAATTGTTGAATAATGACCTGAACCAACAACTCTCTTGATAAGTTTAAGCATTTTTTCTTCATCATCAGTACTTTCATAAATATTTATCGGATAATCTGCGCTATAACAAGTTCTACACGCAGTGTAAATAGTTTTCAACATATTTTCCGGCTTTGAAATAAGATTTACAACCGGTTTATTATTATTTTCCATTCCCATACTCCTTTTTAATAAGAATATAACATGCTAAAAACTATGGACAAATATTTTACAGAAGTTATTAAACAAATTAATACAAAAAGCTGTTCTAAATGAACAGCTTTTGAAAAATTTTATTACAAAAAAAAGATTAGTTTTTCTTACCGTATCTTTTGTTGAATCTTTCAACTCTACCTTCAGAGTCTAATATTTTTTGCTGACCTGTATAGAACGGGTGGCAGTTGTTACAAATTTCAACTGTTAAACCTTCAACAACAGAACCTGTTTCAATTTCGTTACCACAAACACACTTAATTGTAGTTTTCTTATAATCCGGATGGATTCCGCTTTTCATAGTTACCTCTTTCTTTCAAGATTCCAAACTTGAATATTATTTACATTCGACTAACAAAATTCTATAATACTGAATATTTAAAATCAAGTTTTTTTTACAAATATTTACCCTGTAATAAAAGTACGCTCTTGTAGAAAAATATTTTCACTACCATTTTTTAAAAATAAAAAAAACAGCCAATATGATAAAACAAAAGCCGACAAGATAATTCCACTTAAATTGCTCTCTCAAATATAATACAGAAAAGAAACTAAACACAACAAGTGTTATAACTTCCTGAATAGTTTTTAATTGAGCAGCATTGTACACTTCGTATCCCATGCGATTTGCAGGAACCTGGAAGCAATATTCAAAAAGTGCAATCCCCCAGCTTGTAAGTACAACAAGCCACAAAGCAGGAGATTTGAATTTCAAATGTCCGTACCAGGCAAATGTCATAAAAATATTTGATATAAAAAGCAAAACTATCGGCACAATTGCTCTAATCATAAAAATCCTTTAAAATAGACTATTTACACCTGCATTATATTACAAATAAAAAATACTTGACAGTAAAAAATTTTTTGATTATAATCAATTACACAAACACGCGCCGGTATAGCTCAATTGGCAGAGCAACGGTTTTGTAAACCGTAGGTTGTAGGTTCGAGTCCCATTACCGGCTTTTTTACTGAAAAAATTCTCAAGCCCTTGTGGCTCAGAGGTAGAGCACTCCCTTGGTAAGGGAGAGGTCACGAGTTCAAGTCTCGTCAAGGGCAAATTTAAAAAGTCCGGACCAAACAAGGCAATTGAAAACTAAATAAGGGTAGGTGGCCGAGTGGCTAAAGGCGACAGACTGTAAATCTGTTCTCGCGAGAGTACGGTGGTTCGAATCCACCCCTGCCCACCATTTAAAACCTTGATTCTATTTAAGTTTCAGGGTTTTTTATTTTTATAAACAGCCACTCTATGTCCATTACCTACTTTTGAATTAAATCCTAATTATATGAATTAAGAACTTCCATAGCTTTTTTCATCTGATCTTCAGCTGTATGCACATATCTCATTGTCGTTTTTATATCTGAATGTGCCATTATATCCTAAACCAGAGTCGTCTTTTTATTTAAATTTAAAATATTAAATTTGTAACAAAAACCCAAAATATTGAAATCTTATCATATATTATTGTTTATATAAATAGCAGTTAAAAATACTGGCTTATGTTCATCTTGAATGGAAAGGGGCGAAGAGCCCCTTTTCTTATGCAAAACTACAATACAAATTTATCAATCAGCTGTTATTTAACAGATATTGTTTTCTTTAAATCTTCAATAAATTCCTGCCGGTAAAGAAAACCTAAATGAGCACCATTATCAAAATAAACGGATTTATTTCCCGAATACTGCTTTAAACGTTTAAGCTGGTTTGTATTCGTCAGGTAGTCATTTAATGAATGATAAATTTTATAATTGTTGCTATTTTGCAGAAAATTAGAAATCGAATGCAGACTTACCTCATAAGATAAATCATCACAGGTTTCATCATGCTCTGAAAGAAGATATTTTTTTGTGTAATCCTGATAGTTCATATTATTAATCATTTTATAAATATCACTCTTTTCGGATTTTGGAGCCTTTTCAATAGTAAAAATTAAATCAGATAACTTCTGATGCATAATAAATCCGGTAATAAGTTTTCCTTCTTCATCTGAAAACGGAAGAGACCTGATATTATCTATTGAAAATTCACTGTTATCAGCATCCTTCATCTCATAAAGTTTCATTACTTTCGCTGCAGTCAGGGCAACTTTTTGTTTCAAAGATTCCGGTGACTTGTCCCACTCATTGGTATTTTTATCAATTTGTTTCATTGCATAAATAAGTTCGACAGGAGGACAGATTGAAATAAATTTAGAATTTCCTAATGTATTATTTCTAGACTCCAAATCTGCTACGAATAATGAGACTAATGCACCAAAAGATGTCCCGACAAAAACTTTGTCACCAAAGGAACATTCATATTTCTTTTCCAGAGTTTCAATAATTTTGAATGTCAATATCCTAAGCTGCTCTGCATCTTTAAGCGGTAAACCTGGTCTGTAGCCTTCTGGCATACTATTAACAAACTCCCACTGGAAATGACTGCCCTGGATTATCACAGAATATCCCGCATCATAAAATAATTTTGCCAGAAGAACCGAATGTGTAGACATAATTCCCTCACCAATAGAAGGATAAACTACAGCCAGCGGGGAATTTTTATCTTTTTGGAGAATATATCTGAACTTATAATCGTTCCTGCCAGAAGTAACATTAACTGAAGATGTTCTGATTTTTTTGTTGAAACACCTGTTCCATATTGATAATTCATTCCAAATAGATTCATCTACACCGGGAAGATCAAATAATGCAGTCCTCATCGAATCAACAACGGGGGTTTGTGGATTATACTCCGGCAAAAGCATATCAGCATCAAGTTTAAAATCTTCCATACTGTAATTTTTCAATTCATCATCAATATTCGCCCCTCCATATAACAAATTTGGAGCAATAATTTCAGAAGATACCTCTATCTTAACTAAATTAGCATTATCAATAACTTTTGATTCAGTTTTCTTTATATCAATAACAGGTTCTTTTGGCGCAGGTTCAGCAAGTTGCAGCGGCACAGCTTTAGGAAGGTATTTATCAATATCCACTCTATCTAAATTATTACATTTTATATATGAATCAATCCCGTATACTTTTTTAGCTATTTCATAAGGATCAGCGTAGGTTGATTCTACCATTTTAATAAGCGGTTGCATATAAGAAGTTTTATTAATAGTCAACCCTGCCTTAACTATTGCCAAAACCGGAGTTGCAATGTATGATCCGGGATTTAATGCAGTATCAAGAAGTTTACCCAACACCCCCCTCAAGGTAGTTGAAGAAATAATCGGAAGAACTAAATAACAACCCGATTTCATATTACATCCCGCAAGTGCCTGCTCCATATTCTCTTTTGAAGGATAAATATGAAATAAACTTTTTGCAGGATCGAATAACCCGCCGAGACCTATTATCGTATTAGTGAAAAATCGTATCGTTTCATTCCTTGCGGTTGAGAAATCCCTTTGAATAATACTACTTATAAGCCTTATTGGATATTCAATATTACTGGTAGCGGATTGGATTCTATCCATTCCATATTCAGGCATGATTGATGCCCAGATTATATGAATAGGACGAATTGCATACTTATTTAGTTTTAAATTAAAATTAAATATCTTACGGTTGAAATTTTCCCACCTGTCAGAACCAACAAATGTATAGGAAAAATCCGGATACTTCACACCTTCAATTACAATTGCACTGACATTATTATTCCGGTCATTCGATAAATCCGGAATTGCAGCCAATGCAGCATTGGAGAGGTTGTGGATAATTAAACACAACAAAAGTCCTGAGACAATAAGTCTTTTTTTAAACATTTATACCCTCATATTTTATATCTTGACTTTATTTAATAAATTTCTTCCACCATATAAAATCCGGATACAAAAAACATTACACAATTGATTAGCAACATGTACTCATAAAAATGCTAAATACACGTAGCAAAAATATTAATTTTCAGGTTTAATTAAAAATAACTAAAACAAAAGGACTTTATAAATGCAAATTCAAGCAGTACAACAAAACCATAATATACCTGCATTTACCTCAAGAAACAATCCAGTTCCGGTAGAAAAATTTATCACAGCGCTAGGTAATATTACAATGTCTGAAACTACCGCAAAAGACGATATAATAGCTGTTTCTAAACTTATAAGAGCAAGAGAAACAAACAGCTTTAAATTATTGAACTTTTATAATAAAAACGCCACGGAAGCAAAAGAAATATACAAAAATATAAACAGAAATCAATGGTTAAAAGACATAAAAGAATATATTACCAACATGCTCAAAAAAAATGATGGGAATTCAACACTTGTTGTGGCAAAAAATGATAAAAATAAAGTTGTAGGCTTTGCAACAATGCAGAGTTTAGATAATGTAAATGCGAAAATCGGCATAATTGAACATATATATCTTGATTTTCAACACCAGAAAGAAGATAATCTTGGACTTTATCTGCTTAATAAGATTACCCAAAGCGCAAAAGGTCAATTTGACCACGTAGTTACTCAAAGTCCAGCCATAGGACCATGGGATGTATATTATGACCTTGGTTATAGAGCAATTTCTGAAAATACACCAATAGTAAAAATTCTGGAGCAAAAAACGAATAACCGTCACTGGATGGTAAAAAAAGTCAACTACCTTGGATAGGTATATATGCAGCCGATTTTGCGTTACAGAAGTTAACATAAAAACGTAAAAGAGATAAAAAACGTAAAAATTGTGTTACATTTAGAGAGTGTATTATTTATAAGGAGGGAATATGAAAAATATTTTAAAAACAATTCTCGCTGTAGCTGTTTTAGCTATAGGAACTATACCGGCTGTGGCATTTCCAGATGTGGAAAACAGTCATTGGGCTGCATCACAGATTAACACATTATCAGAGCAGGGGGTAATTGTAGGGTATCCTGATGGTACATTTAAACCGGATGCAAATGTTACAAGGGCTGAATTTGCTGCAATGGCAATTAGAGCACTTGGCCAACAACATACAAAAGTAGCCCAGCCAATTCACTATTCTGATATCAATGAAACTCACTGGGCATATGAAGATATTCAAAAAGCAGTATACTTTGATTTGATTTCAAATGATAAATCAGGTGACACATTTAGACCCGATGATTCTGTTTCAAGGGCTGAATCTATCTCGGTTGCAGTTAATGCTTTAACCACAGAAACAATCAGTGAAGGTAAAGCAAAAGAAGTTTTAGCTCAACGTTACGCTGATGCAAAAACCATCCCTGCATGGTTTTTGATTCCTGCAGGTAAAGCCGAAATCTTAGGGATGATAGTTATAGCACCTGCAGCTGAAAAAACATCTTTGGACGCAGAAAGACCTGCAACAAGAGCAGAAGTTGCGGCTATCTTATCTAAAATGATAGAACAGGCAAAATTAAACCCTAATGCAAAACTTGCAGAAGCCATGAGAAAGAAGACAGGAGAAGGATTTGTTATTGATGCAGCAACAGTACAGGGCAGCGTAGGAACAATTCCTGCAGGAACCGTTGTTCCAATAAAAATGAATACCTATATCAGCTCTCAAACATCAGAAGGCGGCGCAATGTATAGCGCAACAGTTCCTCAAAACTACATAACAAAAGACAAGTATATTCTTGTAAGAGAAGGTGCAAATCTAAAAGGACAATTGCTTGACGTTAGAGCTGGTAAATACTTTGTAAGAAATGGTGTATTAGTTCTTAAAAACTCACTAATCACAACTGAAAATGATCAGACAACCGGATTTGATGCAACAGGAGACATAAAAAAAGACAGAAACTGGTGGATGAAATTTGTAAGATGGGCATTCAAAGGCGAAAAGCTTGAAGTACCTGCCGAAGGCTGCGCTAAATTAAGACTTTTACAACCTTTAAAAATTGATCTTACAAACGGATGGATTTTTGAATAAAAAACATACTTAATAAAAAGGGGCTGCTGGATATGAAATCCGCAGCCCCTTTTTTATATTGAAATTGAAAAGCGTTTTTGTTATCATCAAAGCATAGGGATTATAGAAGATAAAGAGGTAAAAATGTCAGGACACTCAAAGTGGGCAACCATTAAACACAAAAAAGCAAAAACAGACTCCCAAAGAGCCGTTGTATTCCAGAGATATTCAAGAGAACTTATTGTAGCATCAAGACTTGGCGGACCGGATCCTGCAGGTAATTTTCGATTGAGAACAGCAATTGAAAAAGCAAAAGCCGCAGGATTACCTAACGATAATATCAAAAGAGCAATTGAAAAGGGTTCAGGAGCGTCAGGAGCTGAAAATTACGAAGAATTGACATACGAAGGATACGCTGCAGGCGGTGTCGCAGTTGTTCTGGAGGCTATGACAGATAATCGAAACAGAACAGCAGGTGATATAAGAAGCATTTTCACAAAATTCAACGGAAACCTTGGAGAATCGAACTGCGTGAGTTGGATGTTTGATAAAAAAGGTAGCATTGAATTCGATACCTCTGTTGATTTTGAAAAACTATTCGAAACTGCAATCAATCTTGATGCGGAAGATGTAGTAGAAGATGATGATTGTTATAAAGTTATTACATCAGTGGAACAATTACAATCAATAGCAGAGGGACTTGAAGCTGAAGGATTTAAAAATACAACTGCAGAATTTACAAGAATTCCTCAAAATATGATTGAAGTAACCGACATTAAAACAGCACAGTCTGTTATGAGATTAATCGACAGATTAGAAGAACTTGATGATGTTCAAAATGTTTATGCTAATTGCGACATTCCTGAAGACATATTGCAGCAAATAGAGGTTTAAATTTGTTAGATAAAATTGAAAAACTTTCAAAAGTTCTTAATGAAAGCTACAGTGAGAAAACACTGACGAGTTCATTGGGAGCTTTTTTTCAAAAAAACTTTGAAATTCCTGAATTTTCGCTGGATTTAAACCAAAAAAATATCATTGATACAGATAAAAATAATAATTATCAATTAGTTTATCCTATATTCAAACACAAAAAGATAATCGGAAGTTTAAATTTTTCGCAAAACCCGCCGGAACTGGAAACATTTTTGGACATCGCAGCACCTTTTATTTCACTTAAGGTTCAAAATATTGTTCTGAGTGAAAAAATGCAAAAAAATATCAATTTTCACGAAACAATGAAAAATATTGCAAAGATTATTGAAACACAATACGAACTCAATTATATCATACCAATTATTGGCGAAATGCTTGATAAATTTTTCCCAGATTACCTCATATATATATTTCTTAGAAATGAGAATGCCCAAATAAATTCACTTGCATGGCCGACAGCCTGCAATGACAAACAGATTCTGGAAATCGTATCAAATATTGAAAATAAAACAATTACAGAAAATAAAAAAACACTGGTACTTCCGCTAAAAAGCGAAGGGAAAGAAGTAGGTGTTCTTGCAGCTAAAAGCACAAATGAAAAAATTACCGAAAAGGATATGGATTACCTGAACCAACTGGCAGCACAAATTGCAACAACAATAAATAGAGCAAATGTTTATGCTGAAATTTTAAAACACGCAACTCTGGATGCTCTTACCGGTTTTTATAACAGACGACAGCTTGAAGAACGTATAAAACAAGAAGTATCAAATGCAAAACGACAAAAAGCACCGCTCTGCGGTATTATGACTGACGTAGACTTTTTTAAAGGAGTAAACGACACATACGGGCATGCTGTAGGAGATTTAGTCTTAAAAACGATTGCTAAAATCATTCGCGGGCAATTACGTGAATACGATATTGCAGGACGGTACGGCGGAGAAGAGTTTTCAATCCTTCTTCCGTTTACTAAAATCGAAGAAGCTCAAATGGTTGCAGAAAGACTTCGTTCCGCAATAGAAAACAAAATCATTGATATCTCAAAAGTAAACCCTGAAAGTGAAACAAAAGCCATTAAAGTTACCATAAGTTTGGGAATTTATGAAATGAGAGATACAGACAATGATGAAGATTTACTAAAGAAGGCTGACAAAGCTCTTTATCAGGCAAAAAATACAGGAAGAAATAAGGTAGTAATCCACAATGAACAATAAGTACGAAAAAATATGTAAAAATCTTGAAGAAACAAAAGAATTGGCTTACAAGTTTGCAAAACTAATTGATACAAACGGCTGTTTCGTAAACCTGTATGGCGAAATCGGCGCAGGAAAAACAGCATTTGTAAAAGAAGTTGCAAAAGCTATAGGAATAAAAGAAAAAGTTACGAGTCCAACATTCGTAATTTTAAATGAATATCACGGCGGCAAACTCCCCATGTACCACTTTGATTTATACAGACTGGAAAATGAAGGAGTAAAGACCATAAACGATGAACTTCAAGAATACTCTGAAGGGAAACAAATAACATTTGTTGAATGGGCTGAGTTCTCGCGGAACGTAATCCCGTTTAACCATATAAAAATTAACGTAACCTACGATGATAATGATTATAGAAAATATTCATTTGAAGGTTTCGGACAAGAATGCATTGAAATAGTAAAAGGACTAAAACAGTGAAAATATTAGCATTTGACACATGTTTAGATAAAATGTATGTAACATTAGCGCACAATAATAAAATTTTGTCATCAAAAATCGTAATTAACCACGACAATAAATATCATTCAGCATTTTTAATTTCAACAATAAAAGAGATATTACATGAAAACAATCTAAAACCTCAAGACATCAAAGCTGTCGGAACAAACGTAGGTCCGGGGAGCTTTACCGGGATAAGAGCCTGCACAACAGTTGCAAGAATGATTGCTCAACAATTAAATATACCGGCTGTTGGAATTTCATCATTAGAAATATTGGCAAATATTAACAATACAGAAACCCCAACGATGGTTGCTCTCGATGCCAGAAAAAACTGTGCCTACTTATACTATGAAAATAAAATTCACGGCGCTGTTCAAGTGGAAGAGGTTAAAAATATTCTTGGACAGAAAAAATATTACCTTATCACAGATGACAAACTTCAAAAAGAGCTTGGAGGCGTATCATATCAGCAAGGGAAATACCAATTAGGTGATATTCTTGCACAATTAACTTATAAAAAACTGCAAAAAGATGAATGCAAATGGCAAAACCTTAAACCTTGCTACATACAACCTCCAGGAATTGGCGGAAAGTAAAATGTATATATTTTTGTAAATATTTATAAAAATATAGCAAATAATATATTCAGTAACTTTACAATAGTATGGATTTTAGGAAAATAAATTTTTACGGCAATGAACATACATACATACATACATACATACATACATACAATAATAACAAATACCCGAACCATCAGAAATATTCTATACATCAAATAAAACACAATAATTGTATGTCAAAATTTTCTGCCGCAGATACATTTATAAAGACAGCAGCTGTACCACCTGTCAATTTTACCGGAGGTTGCATTGCAGATAGAGTATTTGAATCAAAATTTCCGCGAAGATTTTTCAAAAAGTTAATGAGAGAAAGTATTCCTGATGCATACACCGGGTTAGTAATGATTCCCCAGGAAAAAATTGACAACTTAAAACTCACCGGAGTTCTTAATAAAAAAAGCGCTATTTCAATCCCATGTTTGAAAAGGTTTAAAACTCAATTATATCCGATAGAAAAAGAGATCCTCACTATCCTTGAAAATTTGTCAAAAAAATACCCTTATATGAATATCCAACAATTGATACAACTTCGCTACAAAAATGCAGAAGTAAAACTTATTAATCAACAGGCTGTCATCCTAAACAAAATTAATATGAAAATAAGAAATCTGCCTCAACAAGAATATAAGAATTTAAGAAAAGTCATTCAAGAATCCTTCGACAAAATATTTGAGAAAAATCCAACAATAGAAAACCGATTCAAAAGAAAAGACTTCATAAACAACCTAAGAAGAATACCAGTTTCTGATAAAAAAATTCAAACAAAGATTCTTGAAATCGCGGAACAACTTCCGCAATCGTGTAATAATCTTAATGCCTTTATAGTTAAATATTCCCAAAATTTTAAAATCACAAAATCAGGCACTATAGCTCCAAGAACATCGGAAGATATTGGAATTCGATTATTATTCCCATCTATTGGTACCGATGATCATATCCACCCGCAGACTCTCTTTAAGAAAGAAAAAATGGAAAAATCAAAGAAGTCACATAATTGGCAGCCGCCGCTACGGGTCACAGTCTTAACTACAAGAAAAATTAATGAAATTAAATCAGATAGCCCCATTGATGATTTTATTGATTCCAGCGGGTACGACATCATAACAAATGTTCAACGACATATTCAACACCTTATATTTATTTCAGAAAAATGGGCAAAGAACGGAAGACTTCAAGATGCAGTAGATCTTGCTGATTATATTACAATACTAAAAGATGAATTTCATCGCAGATCGAAAAAAATAAAAATAGATATTAGTGAGTTTGAAGAAAAAATTCCGGCATTAAAAGATAAACTCGCAATTTTTCAAGAAAAACAACTTGAAAAAACAAACTCTAAAAAAAAGTAAAAAACATAATCTGCAAAAATATATTCCTGCTTGCAAAAATAGAAAAATAGTGTACAATAAGAGGATACACGACACAGGTTTTATAAACCTAAGTACAAAATCAGGAGAAAAACAATGTACGAAGATGAAAAATTACAATGTGAAGATTGCGGCAAAGAATTTGTCTTCACAGCAGGAGAACAAGAGTTTTATGCAGAAAAAGGACTGGTAAACAAACCGAAAAGATGTCCCGAATGCCGGACTGCTCGCAGGAAAAACAACAGAAAAGGCAGAAAAATGTACGATGCAGTTTGCTCTAAATGCGGTGCCCAAACCCAAGTACCTTTTAAACCTGTTCCCGGCAGAGAAGTTTTCTGTAAAGAATGTTTTAAAAAACCGGAAGAAGAATAATACAACGTTTTTATAAATACTCATTTCCTGCGGCTGCGTAGTTGCGCAGCCGCAGGTGTTCTATCATATAGTTATACAATTATTCAGATATTCTATAGTGCTTACCTTTTCATCATAAAGATATTTAATAAAATTCAAATATGAATCCTCTCTTGATATTATAACAAGATTTATTTCAAAACCTTCGGTACAAAACGGTTCGTAATCATATACAACATAACTGTTATACTTACTTTTCCACTCTTTACGTTCAATTCGACTATTATTCTCTTCAATAATATCTTCTAACCAAGGTAAAATATTTTGATCAATATTTTTCATTTCCAAACGATTGTATCTGTTACAATCATTGCAACTATTTCCAATAAACATAAAATTTACTCCACTAAGTCTTTATATTGGAATTGTACAAGTATATTCAGTCAAAATAATCGCCACAATGTATAAAAAATTATTGTCTTATTTACCAATTTTGGAGAATATATACTTAATATATCGTTACAATATATTGCAAAGATGTCAATTATTATTTTGAAAAAA
>CABUAQ010000018.1 GCA_902489575.1 uncultured bacterium | reverse complement strand
AAACTTTTTATAATTTTAAAAATTTTATAGATTAAATTATTGATAAATTTGTTTTATTAATAAGTTTACCCGAAATATCATTTATGCTAATATATTTAAGCATAGTTTATAAGGAGAGAAAAATGGCAGATGCAAAAATTTTAGCAACAATTGAAAGATCAGATACGGAACAATTACAAATTTCTGTTAGTGAATATAAAGGCAGAAGTTATTTGAATATGAGAATATTCTATACAACAGATGATGGTGCAACCTGGTTACCGACTAAAAAAGGTGTTACATTCTCACCTGATCAATTGGATTTGTTAACAGAGGCTATTGAAGAAGCTAAACAAGAATTCATGGCAGCAGAAGCTGAAGGGTAAATATTATAAATAACAATATAGCTTTAAAAACAAGCTCACTTAAAATTTAAAAGGATTATTGATAATGGAAGATGGTGTTCAAAATAAATTATTTGAAATTCCTTCTCGTAAGTTGGTTCTAAAAAAACGAGATACATCTGAAGTTGTTGATAATCCTTCTTCTATTCAGCACAGGTATGCAGTTTGTCTTGTTAATGTAAAAGCTCTCGGTGTTAAGACTTTTAGTTATATAATTCCCCCGGAGATGGGTGATAAGATTAAGATTGGACAAGCTTTATTAGTTCCGTTTGGTCGTCAGGGATTAATAAATGCGTTTTGTGTAGGGTTTTCAGATTATTTGCCCCCTGAAATCAAGGCTAAGCGGGTTAGTAAAATTCTGGATGAAACTCCGCTGTTTTCTGTTGAATATCTAAAACTATTGGAGTGGGTGACTAATTATTATTGTACGGATTTAATTACGGTATTGAATGCTGCAATTCCGTTGAAACTTATTGAAAAATCTTTAAAAACTGAACAAACTATTGAATTCGTTTCGTTTGAAGGTGCAACTAAGCGTCAGAAAGAAGTTCTGGAAATTTTACAATCCTGCGGAAAAATGAATCTGGTGGAGTTTGAAAAATTTGCAAAAACAACCAGAGCAACAGTGAAAAAACTGGAGGCTTTAGGGTGTGTAAAATTAGAAGAAGAACAAGTTTATAGAAATCCTTTAGATATTTTACGCATAGATAAAAAAGAGGATTTATACGAATTATCAGAAACTCAGCAAAAGGTTTATGAAGGAATTTCGAAACAAATTGCAGATGAGAAATCTCCGCAGATATTACTTCACGGTATTACGGCAAGCGGAAAAACAGAAGTGTATTTTAAACTGATTGATGATACTATAAAATCAGGAAAAAATGTTTTGTTTCTGGCTCCGGAAATTGCTCTTGCTTCTCAGTTGACAAAACGTCTGGCAAAAAAATTCGGTACAAAAGATGTTGCAATTTGGCACAGCAGTATCTCTGAAGGTGAACGGTATGATGTGTGGCAAAAACTTTATAATAATGAAATTAAAATTTTAGCGGGTGCGAGGTCGGCTGTCTTTGCTCCTTTGAAGGATATAGGGCTTATTATTATTGATGAGGAGCACGAAGGTGCTTATAAGCAGACCTCTCCTGCACCAAGATATGATGCAAGGCTTGTTGCAAGAAAACTTTCTGAATTCAATAACTGTCCTTTGATTTTAGGCTCTGCAACTCCTGATATTTCAAGTTATTATCGTGCGGTTAATTCTAATCATTTGTTTGAGATGCTTACTCGTTATAACAATGCAAAAGTTGCACCGGTTTCTGTTATAAATATGCAGGAGTACGGACGGGCTGCATATAGAAGTCTTATTTCAAAGCCTTTGCAATTGGCGATTCAGGAAACTCTTGAAAATAACCAACAGGTTATTTTATTGATAAATCGCCGCGGGTATTCTACATATACTCAGTGTCAGGGATGCGGGCATGTTATAGAATGTCCGAATTGTGCTATTCCTATGATTTGGCACGCAAAAGATAATATGTTGAAGTGTCATTACTGTAATCATGTAGAGTATTTCCCGGATGTATGTCCTAATTGCGGGTTTGATGGGTTGAAAAATTCCGGTACCGGAACTCAAAAAATAGAACAATATATAAAAGAACTTTTTCCGCAGAATAATGTTGAAAGAATTGATAGTGATGTTCTGGTTAGAAAAGGGGAACATATAAGACTTTTAGAAAGATTTCAAAAAGGTGATATTGATATTCTTGTCGGGACTCAGATGATTGCAAAAGGGCTTGATAATCCAAATGTAACTTTGGTTGGAGTAATCTCTGCTGATGCAAGTTTTAATTTACCTGATTTCAGGGCGTCAGAAAGAGGGTTTCAACTGTTGACTCAGGTTGCAGGACGTGCTGGTCGTGGAGAGTTTAGAGGAAAGGTGCTTTTCCAAACTTATAATCCCGAGTATTATGCGTTAGAAAGTGCGAAATCTCAAAATTATGCAGAATTTTATAAAAAAGAAATAGCTTCTCGTGAAGATTTTGACTATCCGCCATTTAGCCAGATGATAAGATTAATTCTTAGTTCTACAAATAATTTCCGTGCAGAAAAAGCTGCTCAGGAAATTGCGTTAAGGCTTTGTACGATGATTGAAAAATTTGGATTTGGAGAACGGCTGGAAGTTCTTGGTCCGACACCGTGTGTTATAGAACGAATTAACGGATATTACAGGTTTCAAATACTTATAAAAAACAGACTTGAAGAAAAAGGACATCAATTTATTTCAAGCTTTTTGAATAAAATATCTTCTCCGAAAGATATTAGAATGACTGTTGATGTTGATCCGTTAGATATTTTGTAAGTATGTTGGTGAGGTCTTTTTTTACAGGTTCAAATACACTTTGCCAATCTCCGTGATTTTTTTGTCTGTATATTTTAACGCTGTCATACCAGTCGCATTTTGATAAGTCGGTGTGCCAACGCCAGTTGTAAATATATGGAAGTAATACAAAACATTTTTTTGTCATTGCTCCTGCAAGGTGAACCAATGATGTATCATTTGAAATTATTAAATCCATGTTTTCAACGGCACCTGCTGTATCTGAAAAGTTTTTAAATGTAGACCCTAAATCGATAATATTGTATTTATCAGGAATTTGACTTGTTTTTTCTGCACCTTCCAAAGTTTGAAATGAGTAAAATTGTGTGTTTTCAAGTTCAAATAATGGATAGAAATTTTCTGTATTTAAAACTCTTTCTTTGTCGTAATATGTGTTTCCCTGCCATTTTATTCCTATTTTAAATTTGTTATTATTACAGTATTTTTCTTTGTAGTAATTTATTTTCGCAGGATTTGCTTTAAGATAACCTGTATCGTGTCGGGTGAATATTTCATCTCCATCAAGTTTTAAAACGTACGGGATACTTAAAAACGGGATGTGATAATCAAAATTGATTTCTTTTTCAAAGTCAAAAATCTCCAAAATTTCTGCTCCGTATGAATTTTCTCTAAATAGTGGAGCAAGTTCTTTTTGAGGTTTTATAATGACTTTTTTGCACATTGAAGTTAGGATTGGCATATATCTGTATAGCATAAGTATGTCGCCATATCCTGCTTCGTAATATGTAAATAGTGTTTTCCCTGTTAAATCTTCTCCCTGCCATTCCGGTTTTTCTCTCATAAGGTTAGGGTAAGTTTTTTCTTGAGAAAGTATGGCACTTTGCCTGCAAAGTCTTGATTCGAAATTTTTTAATCCGTTTTTGTAATCTTTACATTGCATTTGAGCAAGAGAGAGAAAATAAACGGATTCCCAATCATCAGGTTTAATTGCAAGTGCTTTTTCGTAGCAGTTAACAGCTTTTTGAGGGTTGTTTTTATTTAAGGCGAGATATGCTAGGTTGAAATAGGCTTCATAACCTTGCGGATTGATTTCTAGAGCTTTTTCATAAGCTTGTTGTGCCTTATCCCAGGTATGATTTCCTTTGTAGGCCATTGCAAGATTAAACAGGTTTTCGTATGTTGGGTTGTGTTTTGCTAGATCTTCATATAACGTTATTGCTGCCAAGAATTCGCCTTTATCAAGATATAATCTTGCAAGGTTTTCTATATAGTAAATTCGTGGATTTATTTCTATAGCTTTTTTTATGCAGAGTTCAGATTCCATATAATCATTTGCCTGATAATAAAGTACTCCGAGTAAATCCCAAACTTCAGCATTTTTAGGTTCATTTTTCAGAATATCAAGATAAATATCCCGTGCGGATGTAAGTTTACCTTGTTGATGAAGGTTAAATGCTTCATTGAATTTTTCTGATTGTTGAGCCATTAAAACTCCTTTTTGTATTTTAAATTTGAATGCCGAATATTGTAAAAATTTTGTTGATATTAAAAACATTGTATTGGAGTAATAATCCAATAACTGTGCTTACGAGAATCATAATTGAAAGTATTATTATTGTATCTTTAATATCATTGTTTTTCTTGAATAAAATCAGTAGTCCCAAGCCGCCTGCGGATGATAAGCCTGCGATAAGCGAGCCAAAACTGATTGTATTTTTCAAAAATAGAATAGTCAGCATTACTGATATTGCACAGTTAGGGATAAGCCCTATAATCGATGCCATAAACGGCTGAAGCGGTGAGTTTATAAGACAGTACCTCGCCAAATTTTCTTCGGTACCGACTTTGTCAATTATGAAACCAAGTGCAACGGATACAATTAATATAAAGATAAAGATGTTAAAAGTATGTTTAAGTGGATGTAACCATAATTCTCGGGTTTTTGTTGCATTAGCCAAATGATGATGACAGCACCCTGTTTCGTGTTTAATTTCTGTTTTGGGTTCGTCTTTTTTATCTTCCAATATAGGGTCTTTAGCTTCGTATGTTACAAGTAAATCAACGCTGTATCCTATGATAAGTGCAATAAATATTTTTATTAAAATTATCGGTAGGATTAAATAAATTTTAGAAGGATCAGCCAAAATTACCGGAATTGCTTCATCAGAAGTTGCAAGGTAAACTGATAATAAAGTTCCACGGCTTAAAATTCTTCTTGTATACAGGGTGCTTGCAATAACAGAAAAACCGCATTGCGGAATTGATGCAAATATTGAACCAAATAATGGCCCGATTTTTTTTATAAAAAATACAAACAGGTGTTTTTTCTTTGTGAAATACTGTTCTAAGATTTCAATTAGTAAAAAAACTATGAATAAAAATGGAACAAGATTTAAGCTGTCAATCAATGCTTCTTTTAAATATTCAGGTAAAAACCCGATAGGTTCAATCAAGTGCTCTGGGATTGATGTAATTAAATTAAAGCCTGAATGTACTAACTGTAGAATCTCGTTCATAATAATCCTTATTTGATATATGTGAAATAGTCCTGAATCATTTTAATTATCTGCATATTATAATAAATAAACAAACCTACTATAACGCCTGTTGCAAGCAGAATCCCTGTGATTAAGCTATTATCTTTGCTATCGTCCTGACGTTTAGCTAAGGTTGCAAGCCCTAGCCCTGTAGTTGTAATAAGTCCTGCAAGAAGTGTCGGAAAGCTTATTAAACCTTTTACAAAAGCAATGGCCAAAACAACAGATGTTACACAGTTTGGAATAAGTCCAAATACAGCACCTGCTATTACCTGATATGGTGAATTTATTAGTAAGAAGTTTGCAAGTGTTTCGGTATCCCCAAAACCTATAACTGCACAATTTATTACTGCAAGAGTTAGGAATGTGAACATAAACATGTTAAGAGTATGGGTTAGAGGGTGCATCCACCAGTATGGCGGATTTTCCATTGTACTGATTCTGTGGTGGCAGCAAGCGGGTTCATTCAGGTCGGTGTTTATTGCATTGATATCTTCAGTAATACCTTTTTTTAAGAAAAACATAATATCAACAAGGTAAGCCACAATAATACCTACAATAATTTTGATAATTATTATAGGGATAATAACAAGAGCTTTGCTAAAATCCAGGAATAACAACGGCAGCGCATCATCTGAACAAGATATGAAAAATGCTAATAAGGTTCCGCGTGTAATCATTTTTCTTGAATAAAAAGTACTTGCGATAACCTGATATCCGCATTCAGGGATAGTTGAGATTGTAACTCCGAACAATGGTCCAAATCCCTTGATGAGTCTAACCAAAAGTTTTATATGTTCCATAAAGAATCTTTCTAAAAGTTCTATTCCGTAATATAAAATGTAAAGCCACGGAATAAAATTAATACTTGTAATAAGTGATTCTTTTATATAATCGGGTAAAAAAGTGCACTGATTAACTAAAAACGCAGGGACTCCAAGCACTTCTTGGATGTTATTTAATATCTCTTCCATACAAATTCCTGTAATTTATGTAAACTTTTTTTAGTTTAGCATAATGTCGTTATTTTTGTATCAGGCAATTGAATGATATAAATTAAATATATAAAATTGCTGAAAAATATATTTTGTCATATACTATTACTGCTATGAAAAATACCAGACAAACAAATATTAACATCCACAGAGATGCGTGGGTTGAAATAAATATTTCTAATTTGGAACATAATGTAAAGGAAATAAAAAAGAATGTTCCATCAAATATAAAGCTTTTAGGAGTAGTTAAAGCTGATGCATATGGCCACGGTGCTGTTATGCTTGCTCCGACAATACTTGCAAGCGGTATTGATATGCTTGGTGTTGCATCAATTGATGAAGGGGTTGATCTAAGACAGGCAAATATAAATTGTGATGTTTTGGTTCTTGGAGCTGTACCTGTTTGGGCGGTTGAAAGTGCTGTAAAAAATGATTTGAGTATCGCGATTTTTTCTCAGGATCATATAAAAGCTTGTGAGCAAGCTTTTGTTAGAACCGGTATAAAACCAAAAGTTCATATAAAGCTCGACACAGGCATGAATAGAATTGGAGTTCGTGCTGATGAGGCGGTTGAATTTATTAAACAAGTTCAGTCACTTGATTATATAAATCTTCAAGGGATATTTACACACCTTGCAGCTGCAGAGGAACTGGATAAAGCTCAAGAACAAATCTCCAGATGGAATAGTGTAATTGATAATGTTGATACAACCGGGCTTTTATTGCATATTTTAAATACAGCCGGAACAATTTGTTATAATGTTCCTAATTCTAATATGAGGAGGGTTGGGATTGCTTTATACGGATTGTATCCTGATTTTCCCGTCGGGGTGACTTTTGTAAAACCTAATCTCAAACAGTTAATTTCTCTAAAAGGCAGAGTTGTTAATATTCATACAGCAAAGGCCGGTGAAGGGGTAAGCTATTGTCATACATATACGGCTAATGGAGATAGAACTATTGCAACAGTTCCTATCGGTTATGCTGATGGTGTTCCAAGGTTGTTGTCAAACAAAATAAAAGGGGTTATTAACGGCGTTGAAGTTCCTCAAGTCGGAAATATTACAATGGATCAAATGATGTTTGATATCACAGGGGTTGAGGCTCAAATCGGCGATGTTATCACTTTGCTTGATGATAAGCATTCAATAGATGAGTGGGCAAATATTTTAGGAACTATTAATTATGAACTCACCTGTCGATTAAAAGTTCGTTTACCACGTGTTTACACAAGAGGGTAATAAATATTAAGAGGTATTATGGAAAAGTTTGATTTAGGTGTTATAGGTGCCGGTCCGGGAGGATATACCGCTGCACTTCAAGCTGCGGCATCAGGTAAAAAGGTTGTTCTGTTTGAAAAAGAATATATTGGCGGAGTCTGTTTAAACAGGGGTTGTATCCCTACAAAAAGTATTCTACATTCTTCTGAGATTTATAACAAACTTAAATCAGCTCAAGATTTTGGTGTTTGTTTAACAGGAAATACTGAACTTAATTATAATAAAGTTCTTGAACGTAAGAATAATGTGGTCGAAAAGCTTAGAAAAGGTATTGAATTAGCGTTAAAAAATGCTAAAGTTACTGTAGTGAATGAATGTGCGGATATTATTTCTAAAAATGAAATTCAAGCAGGCGGAAATGTTTATTCTTGCTGTGAAATAATTTGTGCAGCAGGTTCATCCCCTCGAGTTGTCAAAGGGTTAGAATTTGATCACAATTTTATACTATCATCCGATGATATTTTGGAACTTGATAGCCTTCCTGAAAGTATTTTGATTGTCGGCTCAGGTGCTATCGGGATTGAATGGGCAAGAATTTTTTCAAATTTTGGGGTTCAAACAACTATTGTTGAACTTGCACAACATTTATTACCGCTTGCTGATGTTGAAGTTTCAAAACGCGTTGAACGTATTTTTAAGTCTAAAAAAATTAAATTTTATACCGAATCTTCGGTTGATAAAATTGAAAATAATACGGTAGTTCTCTCAAATGGTGATATGCTTGCTCCTGAAAAAATTCTTGTTGCTGTTGGTCGAGTTCCAAATCATTGTCAACATGTAGATGGTGTTACATATATAGGTGATGTTACAGGACAAATTCAGCTTGCCCATTTCGCAATAAAAGAGGCGGTATATAAAGTTTGTGATATTCCTTTTGATAAGAGCTTAATTCCGTCTGTTGTATATGGTACACCTGAAATTGCGTGGGCAGGTGTTCGGGAACAAGACCTTGAGACAGGTTCTTATCAAAAATCCATGATACTTGTCTCTTCACTTGGAAAGCCCTGGTGTGACGGAGAAACAGAAGGTTTTATTAAACTCTTGGCAAAAGATAATAAAATTATTGGTGCTCATATTGTTTCGGCTGAGGCTTCAGCTTTATTGCAGCAAATTATTATTGCTATGCAGTATGATATCTCCACTGATAAACTAAAAGAAGTTTGCTTTGCTCATCCGACGTATTCGGAAGGTGTTTTTGATGCTCTGTTTAAGTTTAATTAACTTTGTAACGAAAACTTAATACTTACTACATTTGGACTAAAGTTTTTATCCCAATGTTCCGTACACATATTTGTAAGGAAACAAAGGGATAAGTCTAATGGGTTTAAATGTAAATTACAGTTCATTATACAAAAACGGCATTGACACATCTATGTTAAAAGATGTATCTCAAGAAATTTTACGTCGTGCTGCTGTTAAGAATGCCCAATATGCCAATTCTAATGGTGTTCAACAAGTGAATTCTACTGCAAAACCTGTTGAATTGGGAATTGACTTATACCAGGGTAGAATTGAAAGTTCTGTTCAAAAGCAGATTGCTATGAATAACGCATTGCAGTTTCAATTTAGCCAGGCAACCTTAAATTCTATCCAGTATTTGAATTCTCAGGCTGCTATCGCAAATAAAGTTGATGGTAAATATATGCCTGCGGTTAATGAAATGGTTACTGATACTCAAAAAGTTGTTGAAACTAATTCTGCATCTCAATTTATGAATGTGTTTGCGGCAGCAACAGCTAAGGATAAAGAAGGTTCCAATCCTTTCTATAATGGTGAACTTCTTGTTGCTAAATCTAAAAAAGAAGAAACTTCAGAATCCGCGGCGGAATCATTAAAAAGTATTTTTGCATAGATTTTAATTATATGAAAAAGATTTCTCAATATTAAAAATTTCCCTTATGTTTACAATTTTTATTTCCTACATAATTCTCCGAATTTTCGGAGTTTTTTTTATAAAATTTATCCTGTTGTCTGATTTAGAAATTTATTAGATAGATTTAGGATATTGGTAATCAGAAAGGATGGGATAATATGAAAAACAATATTTGGTTTATTGTTGCATGTGTTTTAGTATTTTTTGTAGGTTACAATATGAATGATATGGCAGTTTCGTTTCCGAAGTATAAAGTTGCAGTGATTGATGTACCGACTGTGTTGTCAAATTCAAGTGAGATTCAAGAATTAAAACGTATTCAAGATAAAGAAATGCAGGAATTAAATATTCTTATTTCAAAGGCTCAAAATGAATTATTGAACGAACACGACAGAAGTAAAGTTTTACAAAAAGAAGCTGCTTATAGAAAAGAAATTGAGACTAAAAAGAAAAATATGGATGAAAAATATAATTCGAAACTTGTAAAAGTTAATAATGAGATTAGAAAAATCATATCAAATGAAGCAAAAAAATCTAATTACAATCTTGTACTTCCAACAGGCATGGTTATTTCTGGCGGAGAAGATATTACAGACAACATTGTCAAAAAAATGAAGTAGGGGTAAATGTTGATATCAACAGTAAGAGATACTTTCAGGACACACTTTTATAAATATACGACTAAAGATAACAACATACCCGTCATTACTAGGAGTGAAACGACGAAGTAATCCGGCATAATAAATGTATTTGCTATTCAAAAATGCTATAATACTTAAATAAGACTTGCAGCATTATATGAACTTCTTACCAAAGGTCCGATTTGGTAGTGTGTTATACCAACAGATGCGGCAAGTTTTTTTAATTCTTCGTATTCATCAAGTGTATAATATTTAGAAACGGGTAAATGTTGTTTTGATGGCTGAATGTACTGCCCGATTGTTACAATATCACACCCTGATTGGTGCAGGGCTTGCAGAGTTTCTTCAATTTGTTCAAACGTTTCGCCAAGTCCTATCATTAGACCTGATTTTGTTATGATATTACTGTTTTCCTTAATGTATTTCAATACCGCAAGTGAATTTTCATAATTCCCTTGCGGGCGGGCGGTCTTAAATACTGCTTTAACGGTTTCAATATTATGGTTAAAAACGTCCGGAGCAGCTTTTATTATTGTATCAAGCGAAGTTTTGTTATTTTTAAAATCAGGTGTTAGAATTTCAATTCTGGTGTTTGGCGATGTTTTTTTTATTTCATAGATACAGTTTGCAAAATGTTCTGCTCCGCCATCGGGTAAATCATCCCTTGTGACGGAAGTAATTACTGCATATTTTAATTCTAAGTCTTTAACAGCTTTTGCAATATGTATTGGTTCTCTTACGTCCAAAGGCTTCGGTAATGCACAAGTTATATTGCAATACCTGCAGTTTCTGGTGCAACTGTTTCCCATAATTAAAAATGTTGCGGTATTTTTCGTGTAGCACTCGTTTTTATTCGGACAGCGGGCACTTTCACAAACTGTATTCAGGCAGTTTGATTTAAGAACTTTTCTTACATTTCTTGTCGTATCGGTATCTATAATAGAACGTTTTAAATAGTCAGGTAATCTTTCCCGCATTTTTGAACTTTACCTCATTTTCATCGTTTTATATTAATTATATAACAAATTTTTTCATGTTTGATTTTTAACTGAATACGTTATATAAATATATTATCAGAAAGTAAAGTAATTTATAGGAGTAATAAAATGAAAAAAGCAGTATTATTAATAGCAGCTATTTTGTTAACTTCAACATCAATTTTAGCTGCTGAACCATTGTTATTGGAGCCTCTAAGTCCTACAGTTTTGTCAACAATGCCTGCGGTTTCAAATACCGAGCAAACAGAAACTCCTAAAATTGAGCCAAGTGGGCAAAAGGGTGTTTATGAGGCAACATACACACCTCCTCACAAAATGGAAGGTAACATGGTTCCTCAAAATGCCGCAGCAGAGGGAAAACCTGTCCCTGAAAAACGTGAACCGCGTGTTAGAGTTCAAACAAAACAAAGAAGTCAGGGGAATGCGTACTGGAATGCAGGTGGTAAAGGTACAAAATCATTCTTTTAATTTTGATAGAAACCATTAATTTTTTATGAAGCGCAAGGATTTATCCTTGCGCTTCATTTATATTTTGTACTGGCAAATGAGTAAACTGCATGTATTTTTCTATAAAAAAATGACCTCTTTGAGAGGTCAAGGTTGGTTATTTTTGGTTATGTTATAGTATTATGTCAGTTATAAAACTGTTAGGTTATTATGTTCTTTTTTGTATATTTTTTAATTGTCCTCAAGATTTACATTTGCTTTTTTACAACTAAATATTTACAAAACTTAATGTAATGACAGGCAGATTGATATTATGATTATGTTATGTGGGAAAAAGTTAAAAAATTTATTTGGGCAAAAATTCTTCGCAAGCACTATTGGCGTACAGGCAAATGCACAGGATGCGGACAATGCTGTACACATATTTATGTAAAGCATTTCAAGCATGTTTTGCAAGATGAAGAAGAGTTTAAAAAACTTCAATACCTTCATAAATTTTATGCTGATTTAAAGATTATCGGTAAAGATGAATTGGGGTTAATTTTTGAGTGTACAAATTTGGATACGGAAACCAAAAGGTGTAAAATTCATTTTTGGCGTCCGGGAATTTGCAGAAGGTATCCGCAAGAAGAACTTTTTTCCATGGGCGGAACTTTATCTGAAAATTGTGGTTATAAGATGGAACCTATTGTTCCATTCAAAGAAGTTTTGCAAAATGTTGAAAAAAAAGCAAAACGTCGAATTATTAGACACTAAAAAAATTATACTTTTATCTAATGTAATAGCAGGTTATATCTTTTAATATTAGTTATGTGGACAATTTAAGGAGAAATTATAATTATGAAAAAGATTATAATACTATGTATACTGTTTATTTTTAATACCGAACTCGGATTTGCCTCATGTCCGTTATCGGCTGTTACTGGTAGTGCGTGTAAAGCTGATATTGGTTCGGGTATAAATGATAGGTTGCAGGATAAAATTATTCCTAATAATCTTGATAATATGGTTAAGCCTAATAACAGTTTTAATAATCGTTCAAATCTCGGGCAGCCAAATCTTCCTGATAATATAAACATGGAACCAATTCAAGAACAAAGCACTCAGCCTTATGATGCGAATTGTCAATTTGGAAATTGTATGAATAGTCAAAATGCAGGGCAAAATAAAAATTAGATTTTTTTGCGCCAAACAGAGTCTGCTATTTCCCAGCCATTTGAAATGACATGTTGTAAGCAAAAATAGCCGTCACCATGCAAGCAATTGGCACGTACCTCCTGAGTTGTCCTGTTGTAGCCTGCCGGAACCAATCCCTGCGAGCACCAAACCATAATGTATATATCTATACCCACACGGTTAGGCTTACTATTCCCATTAACATCAAAGTAAAATGTTAATCCGTCTGATGTTGTATCAAGTCCGAACGAAGCCATATCTTCAGCTGTGTTTCCATCTATATTGAACATTGTCCCGTTGGCAATTTTAAATGTAATGATATTTCCTCCGATTCCATTATTGTTTTCGTATTTGGGTGCATTACCGGTTAAAGATTTTACGATACCCATTTTGTGCCAACAACCCGGACGATTATAGCATATTTGTTCAACCTTAAGGTGTGGTGTCATAAAAGAGTCAAACCATTCTTTCATACTGGCATCACTTCCGTCGTGTATTGCCATTTCGTACGATATACCATCATCTTCAGCAAATCTTAAGGCTTGCTGAATAATTGAATAATCTGCTTTAATTCTGGTTTCCAGTTGTTTTTTTCTATAGTTGGAGAATAGCGTCGGAATTGTCATAGCCGAAACAACACCGATTACTCCGAGTGTAATAAGTACTTCAGCCAGAGTGAAAGCTTTTTTATTTGTTAAATGAATATTCATTTCCCCGTTTTATCTTGCACAGATTGTTCTGGCAACATGGACACCTGAGGCTGAAGCCTGTAATAAACCTCTTGTTACACCTGCTCCATCTCCTATTGTAAACAGGTTTTTAACACCCTCTGTTTCTAGTTCGTTAGTTAATTTTACTCTTGCAGAATAGAATTTAACTTCAATACCATATAGCAGAGTATACCTTGAAGCTGTCCCTGGTGCAATTTTGTCTAATGCTTGCAGCATTTCGATAATACTTGTCATTTGTCTGTATGGAATTACTAAACTCAAATCACCAGGTGTCGCGCAAGTAAGTGTCGGTGTGATTATACTGGATTTAATTCTATCAGGAGTTGAACGTCTGCCATCAAGTAAATCACCAAATCTTTGAACCAGAATGCCGCCTCCCAGCATGTTTGCAAGTCTTGCAATATGCTGACCGTATTGGATTGGCTCTTTAAACGGTTCTGTAAATTTTTTACTTACCAGAAGTGCAAAGTTTGTGTTTGGAGTTTTATAATTTGCATAGCTGTGTCCGTTTACAGTCGCAATACCGTTGTAATTTTCCTGAACAACTTCGCCGTTTGGATTCATACAAAATGTTCTTACTTCATCGCCAAATGTTGGCGCATTGTATATTAATTTTGATTCATATAATTTTGATGTCAACGGTTCAAATACCGGTGCCGGAAGCTCTACTCTTACCCCGATATCAACAGCATTATTTACCATACCGATTTTATGCTGGGCAAATTCTTGAGTGAGCCAATCAGCTCCTTCCCGACCCGGAGCGATAATTGTATATTCTGCGGAAATTACTTCCCCGTTATCGAGTTTAATACCTTTAACCTGTTCGCATTCCACAATTAACGATTGTGCTGAAACGTTATTAAGAATTGTAATTCTTTCATCAAGATAATCCTGCATATTCTTAAGAACATCAAGACTTCTTTCGGTGCCAAGGTGTCTGACAGGAGAGTGAACAAGTTTAAGTTCTGCCATAACAGCCTGGTGTTCTATTTCTTCAAAAACTTTCATATCAGTTCCGAAAACTTCATCGGTTGCGCCATATTTCAAATAGAGTTCATCAGCATATCCTATTAAGTCTTCAGCTTGTTTTCTGGTCATATAATCAACAAGGTGGCCGCCAACGTCAGGAGTCAGTGTAAGTTTCCCATCAGAAAATGCTCCAGCTCCGCCCCAGCCGCACAATAGTCCGCAGCGACGACAGTTTACGCATTTTGGTGAACCTTCACGGATGGGACATTTTCTTTTTTCAATTCGTTGCCCTTTTTCTATTAAAACAACTTTCCATTCCGGCTTAAGTTTCATTATCTCTAAAGCTGCAAAAATTCCGGCAGGTCCTGCTCCAATGATTGCTACGTTGTACATCTTTTATCATCTCCACTTTTGTCAACCGTTTAAGTATAACTTGAACAAATTTTATTTTAAAGTCTTTGTAAAGTTATTTGTAAACAATGCTAAATATGTTGTCCTATTTAATAACTTGATATATATTTTAAAGTGATATAATATAATGGTTTACCGATGGGGAGAGTATTTTATGTCAAGTTCTTATGATAAATATAAAAGACGAAGAGCAGCAAAAGATATTGCAAGAGAGAATATTGCAAGAAAACCCGAAAATAAATTTTTTTCAAATTTAAAGATGTTCGTGTTAACTTCGTCAGCTTTATTATTGGCAGGATTTGTTGCATTTAATCTTTATTTATCTTCTCTGCCTCCGATAGATAATCTTGAAGATTACAAACCTAATATTGTAACCAAATTTTATTCTGAAGACGGTGAGGTTATAAAAACATTCACAGCTTATACTTATGATAAAGTTGAACTTAAAGATGTTCCTGAAGAGTTAAAAAAAGCCCTTATAGCAACAGAAGATAAAAACTTTTACCATCATAACGGATACGATATCTTTGGTATTATAAGATCATCTGTTCAGAACGTTATTGCCCGCCGTGCAGTTCAAGGGGCAAGTACTTTAACTCAACAGCTTGCCAGAATTTTGTTTCTGTCAAATGAAAGAACTATAACAAGAAAACTTAAAGAACTTGAAGTTGCAGCAAGAATTGAGAAAACTATTTCTAAAGATCAAATTCTTGAAATGTATTTGAATAATGTTTATTTAGGTTCCGGCGCTTATGGGGTTTCTGCTGCTGCAAAAATTTATTTTAATAAAAAACTTAATCAGTTAACTTTGCCGGAACTTGCATTGATTGCAGGTCTTCCTCAGGCTCCGTCTGTGTATAACCCGTATAACAGTAAAGAATTAGCTATTCAAAGACGTAATCAGGTTTTGAAAAGAATGCTTACAATGAAATATATTGATCAGGATGTTTATGAAAAATCTATAAACGCTGATGTTAAATTAAGTTCTGTTCCTCAGATTTATACAACAAATAAAGCCCCTTATTTCAGTGATTATGTTGTCGGAGAAATGCAAAAACTCGGATTCACTGAAACAGATATTATTCATGGCGGATATAAGGTTATAACAACCCTGGATTCAAAAGCGCAGGAAGCTGCAAACGAGTCTGTTTTAAAAAATATGAAATCCTGGGGATTAACAAATAAGTCTCAGCAGGCTGCGGTGTTTTCGTTCAGTCCGGTTGATGGGCGGATTCTTGTTTATGCCGGCGGTAAAAATTATGGTGAAAGTCAATATGATCGTGTTCAATCAATAAGACCTCCTGGATCGGCTTTTAAACCGATTGTCTACGCTGCTGCTATGGAAAAAGGTATTTCGCCGAATGATTTGGTGGATGACAGTCCCATAACTATTGGTAATTGGTCGCCGCATAATTACAGTCATAAATACAGAGGGAAAATTCCTATTTATAAAGCATTGATGGTATCATCAAACGTTTGTGCTGCACGTATAATTCAGGAAGTTGGTATTCGCTCGGTAATTCAACTCGCAAGAGTTTTAGGGATATCAACACCTTTGGAATATGATTATACTATTTCACTGGGATCAAATGGTGTAAAATTGTTTGAATTTGTCCGTGCATATGGTGCATTTGCAAACGGAGGGTACATTGTTCAGCCTTATGCGATAGAGCGTATTGAAGATTCCCGCGGCAGAGTTTTGTATCGGGCTGGCAAGACTAAGTCTTCTCATCAATTAAGTTTGAAAACAGCAGCGGAAATGACAGCAATGATGAAAACAGTAATATTGTCCGGTACAGGTACGGGTGCAAATATTGGAAAACCAGCAGCAGGTAAAACGGGGACAACTGATGATTATAAAGATGCTTATTTTGTCGGATATACTCCTGATATCGTTACCGGTGTATGGGTAGGGGATGATAATAACAAGAAGATGGGCGGTCTGACAGGCGGTACTGTTCCTGCACGTATTTGGAAAGATGTTATGACTGTTGCAACAAAAAATCTCGGGTCAAAAGATTTTGATTACCCGGAAGTTGATCTGGAAAATTACCGTGGAACATTTGGCAAGGTTAAAGTTATCGGTGATGATGAAAACCCTGCAAATGAAGGAAAAGAAGTGGAAACAGCTTCAGATGCAGATAAGAAAACAGAAACTTCCGGAGATAATGTTTCAAATACGGCTTCAGCTCAGAAAGATTCCGGTCAAGCAGAACAAAAAGCGGATGCAAAAACTCAAAGCGCTCCGGTTCCAAAACCTGTTGGCAAGCCGGCCCCGATTCCAATGGCGGTTCCTGAAAGTTTAAGATAATTTGTAATATGAAATATGGCTCCGCGGTGTTTAGCCGCGGAGCCTTCTAATTGTAAAGGTTTCGTCATTTTTGTTTCAATAAACTGTAATATATGATAGACTAATCATATATGTTTACAGGAATTATTGAAGAAATTGGTAAAGTAAAGTCTTTTGAAAGATGTTCAAACGGAGCGTTGATAACTGTTGAATGTCAGACAGTACTTAATGGTACAAAAATCGGTGATAGTATTTCCGTTAATGGTGTTTGTCAAACTGTTATTGAAATGGATAACAAAACATTTCGTGCAAATATTAGTGATGAGACTCTGCATGTAACGGCTTTTACGGATTTAAAATCAGGAGATGAGGTTAATCTTGAACGGGCTTTGATGTTGAGTTCAAGGCTTGGCGGTCATCTTGTTTCCGGACATGTTGACTGCAAAGGAAAGTTTTTGTATTCTGAAAAGCTCAGTGACTTTTATGATTTGGTGTTTGATGTTCCACATGAATATAAGAAATATGTCGTGCGGAAAGGGTCGGTTGCTATAAATGGTATAAGTTTAACTGTTGCAAATGTAGAGGGAAATGTTTTTAAAGCAGCGGTTATTCCGCATACGTTTAATAATACTAACTTGAAAAATCTTAAATCAGGCGATTATGTTAATATAGAAACCGATATTTTAGGTAAATATGTTGAAAAATTTTTATCCCTGAACGATAATAAGACCAGTATAAGTATGAAATTTTTACAAGAGAACGGATTTGTGTAATGGAAAATAAATTTAGATTTGACAGTATAGAAGATGCTATAGAAGATTTTAGAGCAGGGAGGCCTGTCATTGTGGCAGATGATGAAGACAGGGAAAATGAGGGTGATGTTATTGTGTCGGCAGAAAAGGTAACTCCTGAAATCATAAATTTTTTGGCTTCAGAAGTGAAGGGCTTGATCTGCCTTGCTATATCAAATGAAATTGCAATTCAGTTGGATCTTCCGCAAATGGTTGAACAAAATACAGAAGGGATGAAAACAGCTTTTACTATAAGTATTGATGCTGCTGAAAAATATGGAGTGTCTACGGGTATATCTGCATACGATAGATCTAAAACAGTAGAAGTTGCAATAGCACGCGATGCGCAGCCGTCAGATTTAAGACGTCCGGGACACTTGTTCCCATGTGTTGCAAGAAGAGGCGGTGTTTTGGAACGTACCGGTCATACTGAAGCTGTTGTTGATTTAGCAAAGCTTTGCGGGCAAAGACCTGCAGGGGTTATGTGTGAAGTTATGGCACCTGATGGGCATATGGCAAGAAGGGATTATTTAAGACAGTTTGCAGACAAACATGGTATGAAATTCATTTCTGTTGCGGAACTTATTGCTTATCGACTTAAAACGGAAAAACTTATTACCCGTGAGGCGGAAACTACTCTGCCAACACCTTATGGTGAATTTACATTATACGCTTACAAAAATCAGGTTAATGGTACTGAACATGTTGCGTTGGTAAAAGATGACGGTTCCGATAAAATTCCTGCTGTCCGTGTTCATAGTATGTGTTTGACAGGTGATGTTTTTCATAGTTTAAAATGTGATTGCAATTCTCAGCTTAACAATGCTTTGAAATATATAAATGACTATGGAAAAGGTGCAGTTGTTTATTTGACAGACCATGAAGGCAGAGGTATCGGGCTTTGTAACAAAATTAAGGCTTATAAGCTTCAAGAACAAGGGCAGGATACTATAGAAGCTAATATTTCGTTAGGGTTTAAATCAGATTTAAGAGATTACGGTACAGGAGCTCAAATTCTTGTGGATCTTGGTTATACCACATTTGATTTAATTACTAATAACCCGAAAAAAATTATAGGATTAGAAGGCTATGGACTTAATGTCAATGATATTATAAAGGTGTCATCTGAGATTACTCCGTATAATCAAAGATATATAGATACAAAAAAAGAGAAAATGCACCACTATTTATAAGGAGCACAGGTAAATGTATAACACAAAACTTTTAACAGCAAATGAATACGGGAATTTTGAGGATTTATATGAAGATTTTCGCAAAAAAGCTTCCGCAGAATATAATTTTGAGCTTGAACCGCTTGATTACGACGGATTTTTAGAAGCTCTGGATAAAGATTTAATAAAATGTATTGTGCTTTACGAAGACAATAATCCTGTGGCCTTTTTAGTTTACACAACCGCAATTTCGGAAGCCATTGAATTAAACATTATTCACAGCGAAACAAAGACAAATTTCCCGGAACGTGCAAAAGAACTTTTAGTAAAGTTTTTAGATGTGACAAAACCATTGAGGCAAGAGAAAATTGTTTGTTATCCGATGCTTGGAGAACAAAAATCGTTGATAGGTATTATTGCAAAACTTGGTTTCAAATTTGTGGGAATTGAAGTTTTAAGATTTAAATTTGATTCTTCTGCCTCTAGAGAAATTTTAAACAGAGCAAGGATTGTTAAACTTCCTGAGGATTACGAGGTAGTTTCTTGGAATAATAAGTATTTTGAAGATGCTGTAGATGTTATTCAAGAATCATTTTCGGACAGTTCGGATGCATTATTTGATCCAAGGTTTACTACAAAGGAAGGGACTCGTGATATTATATCAAAGATTGTGAAAGATGTTTATGCTGAATTTATGCCAAATTCAACAAGTGTTCTTTTGTATAAAGGCAAGGCTGTGGGCTTTTCGTTTATGAATTTGACAGGAGGTTCAATTGTAAATATTCCGCTGGTCGGGATAAAGCAGGAACATCAAGGTAAAGGCTTGTCAACAATTATGTTAAAGCATTCTATGGATTACATAATTGATGCTATTGAAAGGTATAATACTCCAATATCTGAAATTAACACTACAACTGAAACTAATAATCTTCAGGCTTTGAGATTGTATAAAAATCTGGGATTTATTGAGGACTACAATTATCCTCAGTCTTATATGCCAGTTGAAGGGTAATGGTCAGACTGATGCAGATTTCATAGTCTGTTGTAATGTTGTGGACTTTTTATATAAAATCAGTTAAATTACATGTATGTCAGGTATAAATCTGAGGAAATTTTTGAGTAATTTTGCTCAAAATAGTTATACTCAGCAGCAAACAGCATTTAATGCAAAGGCTGCTCAAAATGTTTCTGCTCAAATTTCTTCGCAAACTCCGGGGAAGGCAACAGCTGCTGAGATTCAGAATATACCTCAAGATCAGTCCAATATTATTAACCAAATTCGTGATTTTCAGTTAAATACTTTACGAAGTTTGGATAGGGCTGTTTATGCCAAAGAGGTTTTCAGTTTCCCAAAAAATATTAATGAATTTATTTATATGCTCCAAAGGGGATTGACTCAGGCTCAGTATAATAAAATGTTTGAAAGTCATATTCTTGCCCAGCGTAATACTTTATCTCAGCTACAGGCTCAAATTCTTGCGCAACTTCAGGGATTAGGCGTTTCTGTCGACAAGCAAGCGGTAAATATTCAACTTGCAAATCAGCTTCAAGCATCCTTGAAAAATCTTGATATCCTTTCAAACGGGATGATAAATCTTAATCAAGTTGCATTATTATTCCAGGAAAATGGTAAACAGGCCTTGACAAAGCTTATTATGTCTATGACAGAAGCTTCAAAGTCAGGGATTACTGATCTTTCTCAAATGAAAGAAATGGCGAAATTAGTTAATGCAAGTATTGCTATTGCTTCTGAAAATAATCCCCCTAAAACTTTAAAATTACTTTTAATGTTGTATCTTCCCTGGCTGCCGTTAGAAGACGGAGTGGGATTTGATCTTGAAATTCAGTACAAAAGTGAAGATAGTTCTGAAAGTGACAGTATTTTGGTTCTTATGGTTACTACAATTAATTATGGTGTAGTAAAAGCTACTTTAATTTTAGAAACATCAAATTCTGTTCAGGTCAATATTGAGTGCTGTAATGAGTTTCCAAAGCAAGAACTCCAATTGAGGATTGAAGGAGAACAAAAATTTTATGCGATGGATTCTGTTTTGAGTTTTACTGCAAATGAGAACATTAAACCGCAATCTTTTTCGCAGTCGGCTAATATTAATATGTCTAAGACTACAGAAATTAATCCATATTTACTTTTGATGGCACATTCTCTTATAAAGCATATTATTGATATAGATAATAATAAAACACTTGGCATTACCTCACATTCTGATAAATTTTAACAAATGTAAAAATATTTATTTCAAACTAGCAAAAACTATTTTTGTTCGGGTTTATTGCACTAATAAATCTCTTTAGTAAGGGTATTGTTTAAAATATACCTTTACAAAACCTAAAACAACTGCTATAATCGTAGTTGAAAAAGAGTTAGTGTTAAAAGGGTTAAGGGGTTAACCCGGAAAAAGTTGAATATATAAAGGAGTGTTAGTATGGCAATTGCACCTATTAACGGATTCAGTGCTAAAAGTAATTACAATAGTGCTGTAAATTTTGGAAGTAAGAATTATGATGATGATTATGATTATGAAAGAAGTGAAACAAGGAATTCAAGTAAATTAAATAAAATGGTTTCTGTGCCGGTTGGGGTATTGTTGGCTTTATCGCCGTCATTGCTGAATGCCCATCAGCCGGTAATGAATGTTTCTGATAGTAATGTTGACAGGATAGAATATGTAGAAAATCTTGCTGATATTGATGAAGTAAGTGATGCGGATGCTGTTTTTGAAGCGGAGCAGCAACGCAAAAAGTTTTTAGGCTCTGCTTTCCTTGGTAACTCAGATATCCGTTATTACGAAAAATTTAAACCTGTAAACAGCGAAACTGAGCGAACTATGGTATTTGCTTCTACCTGGATAGGTAGAGACAGTAATGGTGTTGATGGTGTTTACTTGGTTCCAAAAGATCATAATAGTGAACGCTCTACTGATGCTCCGCCAAAAGTTACTCACTTGATTTTCCATGATCTTGGTGAAGGTAAAGAGTTCTGCGGACTGCTTGTTTATGAAGTGATAAGAGATAAAGTTGGTAATAGCAAGGGTATGCTTGAAAGAGAAATTGTAGTTCCTGAAAAAATAGCAAATAAGGTTATTGACTTGATGGTTGGTGATACAGAGTTTAAAAATAACACAGGTATCAAACTCATCAAAACAAAGTCTGCAGCTACAGTACGGCCACATATTAAATAAAATTTTAAGAAATGTAAAGAAATATAATTTCTTTGAAAAAACTGAATATAAGAATTTTTACATGAGATAGCGACATTATATATGAGAAGATAAGAACCAATGACTTATGATAAGATAGAACGGATAGAACATCAAGTTTCCCCGACAACCCCACAGCAGGTTAGCGGGGCTGGTGCTGTTAGTAATAAGCCTATTGATTTTTCACAAAAGACTAAAGAAGAACAGAAAAGTGAAGTGCTCTCATATATTGACTCTGAAGAGTTTAAAAAATTGCCTATCGACGAGCAGCTAAGGATATTCAAGGAAAAATTCTGTCCTTCTGCGTCATCTGAGGATGTGCAAAAATATCTTTCTTTAGCTAAACAGGCTGTATCTGTGAATAAGGAAATTCCATCAGTCGCCTCTGGTGGTACTAAAGCAGCCGAAAATCAGTCTGTTGACAATGAACATGTTGAAAATGAATCTGATGCCGGTGCCAACGATGTTAATACCGAAGCAATGGATGAATTTGAACAACTGGTATTTAATTATGCGAAAGAAAATAAGGTTAAAGGCAGCATTGATGATGTTATAAGCAGTTTATTGCAAAAATCTAAATCAGGAGCTTTAAGCGAACAGGAACAAAAAATTCTTGATCAGTATAATAAAAATATAGAAAAAGCGCACCACGAACATTCTGAACATAATCATAAGCATGAGCAAAGCAATTTGCTAATTCCTGCTGAGGAATTATCTTCTGGAATTTTCATGGAATTGACCGGAAAAGAAAAACTGGAGATGTTTACAAAGGCTTATCTGGAAAAACATGACGAAGAATATAATAACTTGTCAGATAAAGAAAAAAGCAGGTATCTAAAGAATAAGTTAAGTGATATTGCTGAGATGGTTGGTGCTGATAAAATACGGTTGTCAAAAAGTGAACGAAATTCAAGATACAATGATGCTATAACTTTGTTACAGATTGCTCATGGTACAAATACCGACCTTGAGGTATATGGAAAGATGTCAAAAAGTGAGCTTAAAGAAACCATACATAAAACTCAAGACGCGTTATTAAAAGACTTTTTGACCCATGTTGACCCTAAGGCTTTGGAAGGTAAAACTCCTGAAGAAAAATTAAAACTGTATGCCGATCATATTCTGTCGGTGACTGATAAGAAATATTCCGAGTTATCGGGAGAAGAAAAAGCTGCTTATTTAGACGGTAAATGCAAAGAATTTCTTGGAAGTTATTTGGGTATTGATGCAGAAGCTTGGGACGGAATGCCTAAAGAAGACCAGGATAAAGTTGTTGAGTTATCTTCTATTGTTATATGTAAGTTTTTGGAAAACGGCGGGACAATTACTGAATTTAAGAATATGTCTGAAGCTCAAAAACTTAATATGTATGCTTCGTATATTAGTGAAGCCGGCGGCAGTGAAGAAAATGCTAAAATTGCTGCTAAATTGCAGTCTGCCTCAAGTTTGCTGGAGTATTTCGATCTAAGAAATGAAAGACCAACAAATGATAAAATCCTAAATAGGTTGAACTATTTGGTTCGTTCAGGCAAGGCAACCGAGGCGGATAAAGAACTTTTAAGGAAAATGCAAGCATATAGAAAATCTGATCCGGTTAGGTTCAAAAAAGCTAATTTTCTTTCAATGATGGATTCTCATGATGTGCAGCTGCAAATCAGGGGTGAGAAATTTCAAAAGTATGCAAAAAATGTATTGCGAGACATTAATACAGAAAATGCTTTAGATGAGAAAAATCTGAAGAAGATGCAGAAATTTGTTGATAGAATGCAGGGTAATGAAGAATATTTGCGAACTTTCATAAATGTCTTGGAAGAAAAAGGTGTTTCAAAGGCTCAGATAAAAGAAATTTTAGGTGATGAAACTTTTGCAATGTTCTATGCTGAAGCTTATGCAAAAGGTGACGGTGCGGAAGCAGCCAGAGTTGCTAACACCGCTACTTCATATGGTTCCCAAGAGGCCAAATCGGTTGGGGACAAGTTTATTGAAAATTCTTCAGCATTCCTTGCTCCAAAACAGTTGAAAGTTTTTGGTACCGAGGTTGCTAAAATTGAAGAGTGTGTTCAACCTTTAACTAAATCTATTGCAAATAGAGAATTTGTATCAAAAGAAGATGCGGCTGATATTACTACAGCAATTTTAAGATCAGAATCTCTTCCGGATGCAAACAAAGCTCTTGTTGCAAAGTCAACAATTGAATCTGTTGCCCAAAATGGACCGGAAGAGCAGTTATTTTTCGGCTCTGCACTTTCAAAGGTAAGTATTCCTGCTGTTACAGAGGGCTTAGCCGCTGCCTCAAAATCTGTTGATGAGAGTGTAAGGACTCAGTATGAATCTTATGTGCAAACTGCTGCTGCTAATTATCCTCCGGAAACCCAATCTGCTATTAAGTCTGCGATGACAACCGGCGAGATTTCAAAGGCAACATTGGCAAAAACTGCTTCAGCTACTCCGGCGCCTGATGCTCCGGCTTCTGAAGGGTCTTCAAGAACTGCGGAAAAATCTACAGGTGACAGCCCGGCGACTCCGGGTAATAATGGCATTGAAGGCCGCGCTACAGCTCAAGTTCAAGCACAAAGTACAAATCAGAAGCCATTTGATAATAGAACAAAGGTTACTTCGCCTTCAGCCTCTGTGGTTTCAGGAACCTCTTCTTTAGGCAGAGTTTCATCTTCAGCTATGGAAGAAGTACCTTCAGGTTCATCCGAGTCTGTGAATAAGTCTTCTGCAAAAACTATAGATGCGGCTGAGGCTGCTTCATTTGAAACTGCGGCTTTAGAGGCTAAAAAAGCTGCTGCAATGCAAAACGCACTGGATACAAAGGAAAGTATTGAACAAGCTCAGGCTGATAGAGAAATAGAGCAGGTTATTAATGAAGCTACTCAAGATGTTATTGAGGAATTGGCTTTAGAAGGTCAAATTTCACAATCTGATAAAGAAAAGATTGTTTCTCAATTGAAGAAAGCAACAACTATAAACGAAGTTTATGAAATAGTGTCTAAAATCGGCGGGCAAGACATATTCTTAGACAGGTTGTCAAGCGGTTCAGAATTTTATATTACTTCTTTTGTGAAAAATATCAATAATCCGTCACTTGTTCAGGATTTATATTTACGTTGCTCATCAGAAAGTGTAAAAAAACAACTTTTGAATAATCTTCCTCAAGATTATGTTTATTCAATGCTTGATTCCAGAAGAATTTCCAATATGAAGGATGTTGATAAAAACATTCTTAGAAATTATATATTAAAGAACATTAATTCAATGCGTTCTTCAGATTTTACTGAATTTTTGAGTTATCTTTCTTTATATGACAGAGAGGAGTTGGTTAACAGAAGAAATGCAATAAGAAATACTAACCAACCGGAAGCTGCTCAATCTTCTCAAACCTCACAAACAGAGTCTGCAATTGACACTCCTCAATTACCAGAGTCGCAGGAATTAACAGATGTTAATAACAAAACTGCAGCTCAAGCATCTAAAGATTATAATAAACAGAAAAAGTCTAATAATACAAGTTCACAGAAAATCGGAGCAGGTGAGATAACAAAAACTCTTGCTGACGGGTCTGTTATTACTCGCCAGGGAACAACTTTTGGCGGGGTGAGCGCAGGTGCTGAAGATGACTTGTTTAGAAAAGTTTCAGAAGAAGAGTTAAAAGGTAATCCAAAAGGTATGGATGATGAAATCTTAACTCCCGGTTCTGAAGAATGGCGCAGAAAATATAATAAACAGCAAGCTGTTCCGGCTACAGCATTCACTACTGCTTCTTTTGAAGAAGATGAAGAATTTGGTATTTCTTTTGGTTCGTCAAAGGTTGGCATGCGTAAACAAATAAAGAAAAAAGGGCGTTTCTATTATAACGGTTAATTAACTTTGGCTTGCTTTTAAATAATTTTTGTGTTGTAATCTTTTTACAGCAGGATTTCTGCGAGTTCACTTGAAAGAAGACAATTGAAAATTGCCGAAAGTTATTAAATTAGCAAAGTTTGCAGGTTTTTGTTACGGAGTCAAAAGAGCCGTTGAAACTGTTAAAAAATTAAAAGCTGAAAATCCCGAACGTAATGTTTGCGTATTGGGAGAGTTAATTCATAATACGCAGGTTATAGATGAATTGAGTACGTTGGGGATTAAGTCTTTATCTGAGCTTCCGCAGAGCGGATGCGGGCTTTGTGTTATTAGAAGTCATGGTGAAAGTCCTGATGTCTTTGCCCAGATTGAAAGTGCTGGTTTTGAAGTTTTTGATTTGACTTGTCCGGATGTTAAAAAAGTTCAGCAAAAAGCGATTGAGCTTGCAAAAGAAGGTTATTATCTTGTTATTGTTGGAAAAGCTCAGCATCCGGAAGTTATTGCAATAAAAGCTAATGCACTTCAATTTAGTGATAAGGTACTTGTTGCAGATAGTTGTGAACAACTGGAACCTTATAAAAAAGATTTAAAAGAACATAAAAAAATCGGAGTTGTTGTTCAAACTACCCAAATGATTTCAACGTTGAATGAAATTATTGAATACCTTACTCCATTATCTAAAGAATTGCATATTGCAAATACGATTTGTCAAAGTACTGCAATGCGTCAGGCAGAGGCAAAAGAACTTGCAAAAGAAAGTGATTTAATGGTGGTTGTCGGGTCTAGGAAAAGTGCTAACACGACTCATCTTGCTGAAATTTTAAAAGAAATAACCGGTACAATTCATATTGAAACAGAATCAGAATTGGAAAATTATAAGGAACTTATTGATAATTCACAAAGAATTTCAATAACTGCGGGGGCTTCAACTCCTGACAGTGTGATAGATAAAGTCATTAATAATATACAAAGAAAAGGAGAATAAAATGACACAAGCAACATTAGATGAATTTGAAAAGTTATTGGAAGAAAGCTTTTCAAACGGACATTCAGTAGCTGATATCGTAGAAGGTACAGTACTCAGAAAAGATCAAGACGGATACTTAATCAGTGTCCGCGGTGCTAAAACTGAAGCATTTTTACCAAACAAAGAAATTTCTTCGCTTGAAGAAGAAACTCCGTTAGAAATAGGTGATGTTAAAGAATTCTATGTTCTAAAAGAAGAACATGATGAAGAAGGTATGTTATTATCACTAAAAAGACTTGCATTTGCTCAAGCTTGGGCTCAGCTTAATGATGCTAAAGTTCAAGGTGATACAATCCTTGCCAAAGTTGTTTCTGTTGTTAAAGGTGGTGTATTAGTCGATGTAGCTGATTTGAAAGGTTTCATACCATCTTCTCAACTTAGAACAGGAACTCCGTTTGATGGTTTATTGGATCAAAAAATTGAAGTTAAAGTATTAGAAGCTGATCCTAAGAAAAATAAACTTATCTTATCTCAAAGACAAGCTGTTGCTGAACAAAGAGATCAGGTTGTTGATAACATTTTATCTGAACTTGAAGAAGATCAAATTGTTAAAGGTGAAGTTGTTAGAATTGCTGATTTCGGTGCATTCGTAGATATCAACGGTATTGACGGCTTACTTCCTATCTCTGAAATTTCTTGGCAAAGAATTAAACACCCTTCTGATGTAATTTCTCTTGGTGAAACTTTAGAAGTTAAAATTATTAAAATTGATAATGAATTAAAAAGAATTTCATTGTCATTGAAAAGAATGGGTGAAGATCCATGGCAGCAAATTGAAGGTCAATTCTCAGAAGGTCAAGTAATCACAGGTACTGTAAATAAAGTTACAGGTTTTGGTGCATTCATAAATATCTTCCCTGGAGTTGAAGCTTTATTACCTGTTGCTGAAATGGCAGAAGAAAATGTTAATCCGTTCAATAAATTCAAAGTTGGGGATAGTGTTGAAGTTCTTATTAAAAAATTCACTCCTCAAGAACATAGAATTGCTTTGAGCATTAAAGATATGAATAAAGAAGAAGCTGCTGAATAGTTTTTTCATAATATTAAATAAAAAAGGTTATACACATAAGGTATAACCTTTTTTATAGCAAAAAATATT
>CABUAQ010000017.1 GCA_902489575.1 uncultured bacterium | reverse complement strand
CTGTAATAAAACAACTTTTAAAATCTGATTTAAAACATGATAGTATAATTGTTCTAAAAATATCGGAAGTTGCTATTTGATAAGCCATTTGACCAAGTTTTTTATATCTTTTAAAATTTTTATTTGTGATATTTTTTTCACAGTATCCTAGGGTTTTAATAGGCATTCCATGCCATAAATTAATCCATATATGTCGTTTGGAATGAATCATATTAACAAAATCATTACAATGATTAGAAATAATATATTTGGATGTAAATATATGGTACAAGCCTTTCAAAGAATACAAATAATGTATATTTTTATCCGGTTTCATGTTTGGATAGGCGTGAGAAGTAATGATGATACATTGAAATTCTTTCGAATGATTTTTGCTTATGTATTCAAAAAAACAATATGGATTATCACTAAAATCCGGTTCAGAATTAAAAACAATTTTTGTTTTATATTTGGGCGTTATTTTATCTAATATTCGGCTTGCGAATTCTGTGCAATATAACGGATTTATACGGAATTCCATACCCAAAAATGTAATATTTTTGTAGTTATTTTTGTTATTTGTTATTGAAAGAATTTTGTCCAGCATTAAGCACCCCGTGTTTATAAATTTTTCATAATTTGATAAATTCTTTCTGATGAATTGCTATCAAAGTATTTGTATAATAAAGGAAGCATTTCATGTCGTTTATTTTTCCAACTATCAGCAGTAAGTGCATCTTCCATTGCATTTAGTAAATGTTTAAAAGTATAAGCTTTTTCTCCAGGCATTAAAATTTCATAATTATCTTCAATAATAAGCCCTCGTTTTGTACTGTATTCGTCGGCGGTTGAACTCAAGAAAATGATTGGTTTTTGGGTAATTAAATAGTCAATACCAATTGACGAAAAATCTGTAATTAGAAGATCTGCAAATTGGAAAAATTCATAGAAATATAGATTATTTTCTAACACGTCTTTATTATATATCATTTTTATATTTGGATGATTTAAAGCACCTGAATTAACGTATTTTTGATAGAATTTTTCATCAAACGGATGAGGTTTTATTATGAATAAAATATTTTTTTCTTCCAATAATTTGTAGAAATTTTCTTCATTGTAGTCATCACAATAGAAAATATTGTTAAACTGTTTATCGATATCCCTGCGGTTATTTCTTACGGTTTCTTTATATGTAGGTGCGTATATAACTACTTTTGAATATTTTTTAAAATTGAAAAGTTTTTCAATTTTTTCCCTGTTGCGTTCAGACAAAATACAGTCTGTTTTAGCTTGTCCGGTAATAAAAACTTTTTTAGGATCCATTAAGAAGCTGGCGACCATTGAAAGTTTGAAAATATCTGAACTAACAAAGAAATATCCGGCGTCAGCGTGTTCTTTATATTGGTCATAAAATTTTTGTTCAATATTTTTTTCTGTAAAACCTAAAGTTTTTAGGGGCATCCCGTGCCATAATTGTAAAAATGTGTGATGTTTTAAAGAACAAAATGTGTTTATATACAAACCGGTGTATATGAAATATTTTGCTGTAAATAAATGGTACAATCCTTTGATAGACTCTGCAAAGAATTTTGTATCAATATACGGATAATCTTTATTCTTTTTATCAGTATAAAGCCATACCATTTCGTATTCATCAGCGTGATTTGCGAGCATATATTCATAAAATTCTTTAGCATTGTCTGAAAAATCAGGATAACCACAAAATACAATTTTATTACTTTTTTTAGGAGTAATGCTATCAATAAATTTTAGTAGTGCAGAATATTTCATTGGTCTTCTTGGAATTTTTAGTTTTAATCCCAGAAAAGTTATGGTTTTATGATTTTTTTTATTAGTTATCGAAAATATATTTTGAATAAATTTATTAGACATATTTGCTCCTTAGTTGTTATAAAAATTTTCAATGTTTTTCATATGCTTGTCCATGGTCATAAGCCCGCTATGTCCATTCCAATACTCTTTTAGTAATTCAGGATTATTGATAATATTTAGCAATTTATCTTTCAAATCTTGAGAATTTCCGCCCTTGAATTTAAATAATTCTGATTTACTTAATTCTGAAGCTCCTCCAAAATCACTGCACAGTATTGGAATCCCGTTAGATACGATTTCTATTGCGACTTGAGGTAAATTGTCATCCCATAATACAGGAACAATCCCTAAATCAACGTCTTTAAGGATTGAATGAATATTATCGTGAGTATAACCGTTCAAAAGCTCAACAGATGCAAAGTTTTTAAGTTTATCTTTTATTGCTTTTGGTTTTGCACCTTTTGCAGCAAAAACTATTTCAATATTTTTTGCAATTTCAGGGTCAATTGAAGACAGGGTGTCGACTAAGAAATAAAACCCTTTAAGAGTGTTAGCATATCCCATGTATGCAATTTTAAATTTTTTATCAGGGTTGTATGTTTTTGGTTTTTGAGATGTTTCTGCAAATTTTGTACCAATATATGAAACCTCGATTTTATCACTGTTTATCCCGTATCGAACCGCTACGTCTTTAACTTTTTGTGAAACAGCTAAGATTTTGTCAAAATATGTGTTCAAATATTCAATATTTTTTTGTCTGTATATTTCAAATGATTTACTTGTACATTTTACATTATTGGGTGATAAAACATAATATTTTTTGTAGTCATGAATATAGTCATTTTTGAAAAAATGTAAGGCCTTATATTTAATCATATCCAGAGGATGTTCTGAGAAATATAATTTTACTCTTTTGGAGTATATTTTTTCAGAAAGTTTTTTGGGGAAACATTGTAAGCAATTTTGCCCGCAATTGTAGTCATTACACATAATTTCTTTTTTGTGATTAAAGAGGAAGCTATTCATACATATTGAGTTATAATTATGCAAATCAAAAATAAATTTCGTATTTGGGAATTTTTCTTTCATTTTTAAGAAATTTTGTCCAAACCCGCCGATATTTTGAATATGAATAACATCGAACGGTCCGTGTTCTGATATAAAATCTTCCATAACTTTGGTTGTTCTGGTATCCTCCAGATATCTGTCCAAATCCCAGCATAAAGTTCCTAAAGGTCCAATGACGTCTGAATTTATAACCTCGTAGGTGTGGCATTTTTCTCCAAATATGTTTTTTGATTTCATAATATAAGGTTTATCAATAAGGGGGTTGTATTTATTACCACTGCTGAGAAAATATACAGAGTTTTCATTATTTTTTAAAAGATACTCAATTAAATTTTTTATATAAACGGAAACTCCGCCTCCGGCATGCTCTTTATTATCAAATTGCACCCAGTTATAAAGCAAAATTTTCAAATCATTTCTCCTTATGTTAAACCATGCACACAAAAGTTATTAAAACTATTGCTAAAGGCATACAAATTGCAATAAAGTTAAAAGCAAATTTCAACTATAATGAATTTGTATATAATTAAATCTTAATTCCTGTTGCAATTTTAACATGAAAAAAATATTAGTTATAATAAATAAAATTCATATTCTTTCATATTGTGGTAAAATTAGTTATGGAGGTTGTTATGAAAACGGCTGAAGTTGAAAAGGATATTCTTGTAGTTAAAGAACGTGAAGATGAACGCCTAAATGGTAGAGCAGGTGCTGTTGTTAAGGTGTCAGGCTGCGGTTTATGCGGTTCTGATATTGTAAAATTAAAGCAGCATCTGGTAAAAGACGGAACAGTGCTGGGACATGAAATTGTTGCAAAAATTGTGGAGATTAATTCTGAAACAAATTTCAATGTCGGAGATGAAATCGTTACGTCTCATCATATTCCGTGCGGGAAATGTGAATATTGTAAAAATGGAAACGTTTCTATGTGCAGACACTTTAAGGAAACTAATATAAGACCGGGTGGATTTAGCGAATTAGTTTTTGTGTCAGATGAGCATTTAAAAAATGTTGCATATAAAAAGCCCGAAAATCTTACAAATGAAGAAGCTTCATTTTACGAACCGCTTGGTTGTTGTATCAGAGCTGTAAAACGCGCAAAACTAAAAGAAAATTCCACAGCACTTGTTATCGGATTAGGATCTATCGGTATTTTGATGACTCAAGCCTTAAAAGCTTTTGGTATGAATGTTATAGGCTGCGATTTGATATCTTCAAGAATTGAATTAGTTAAAAGTTTAGGAATAGAAGCTTTTAATGTTTTAGAAATGTGTGACAGTATAAAAGCTGACGGAGCATTTATGACTTCGGGTTCAGATAAGGCTATTGATACTGCATTGAAGTATGTTCGTGACGGCGGTAAAATTTTGGTGTTTTCAAGTACACCTCAAAATTTTGGGTATGCAAATAATGAAATTTATTATCGAGAGTTAACTGTTTTAGGTAGTTATTCTCCGTCCCCTCAGGATTTGAAAGATTCGCTGGAGCTTCTTGCATCTAAAAAAGTAAAAGTGAATGGATTATCTACAGTTTATACTCTTGATAAGGTTCAAAAGGCGATTAATGATACGCTGGATAACAAAATTATGAAAGCCTATATAAAAGTAAGTTAGGATGATTATGAAAGCTATACAGTTTTATGGACCAAAAGATATAAGATTTGAAAATATAATGGTGAAACCTCCTGAAACGGGCGAAGTTGTAGTAAAAGTCATGGCTGCTTTGACTTGCGGCACTGATGTTAAAACTTTTCGCAGAGGTCATCCTGTTTTGATAAAAGAAGTTCCGTCAGGTTTTGGGCATGAATTTTCCGGGGTTGTTGAAAAAATAGGTCGCGGAGTCGAAGGGTTTAAAGAGGGTGACAGGGTTGTAGCAGCTAACTCTGCGCCTTGCGGGGAGTGTTTTTATTGTAAGCGTGAAGAATTCAATCTTTGTGAAAATTTGAATTTACTAAATGGCGCTTATGCGCAGTATATTACTGTACCTGCACGTATTGTTAAAAAGAATATGTTAATTTTACCTGATAGTTTGAGTTTTAAAGATGCTGCATTTTGTGAACCTTTGGCAAATGTTGTACATGGAGCTGAACGTACGGGGATAAAACCCGGTGATAGTGTCGGAATTATCGGAATTGGTCCTATCGGGTTGATGTTTGCAAGGATTGCAAAACTAATGGGCGCAAGGGTTATTGTGGCGGGTCGTAATCCTATAAAGCTAAAAGCGGCAGAGGATTTTGCACATGCTGATGAAATTATTGATTTGAAAAAATATCCTACGCCTGTGAAAATTTTTAAAGAGTTTTCGGATGAAAATAAGGGGCTTGATGTCGCTGTTGAATGTGTTGGACTTCCTGAGATTTGGGAGCAGATATTTGATTGTGTAAGACCTGGCGGAACTGTACATTTTTTTGGAGGTTGTAAATCCGGTTCTACGGTTACTTTTGATACTACTAAAATGCACTACGGTGATATAAAAATGATGAGTGTATTTCATCATACTCCAAAGTATTTTAGGCAGGCTCTTGGGTATATAGCATCAGGTGAAGTTGAAGTCGAAAAACTTATTACAGATACTTTACCGCTGGAAAAAGTTCAATATGCAATGGAACAGCATATTGCAGGTAAAGCTATTAAGTTTTTAATAGATCCGTGGAAAAAATAATTTTAGCAAAAAGATTCTTCTTTTGTAGAATTGGAAGAGTAATCAAGGATGTAATTCCCGAAGGTGTGTAATTCTCCATCAAATCCATAGTTAACAGTTTTTTCACCGATTGAACTAATTTCTCCGTTTGGGAAATATGTAATGGACTTGTTTCCGATAGAGTGAATTAATCCGTTTGATCTGTATTTAATGACAACTCCACCAATAGAGTTAATATTCCCGTTTGGCAAATAATTAATAATCTTATTACCGACAGCTTGAACTTGACCATCTGCCCAGTATTGAATATCCTCTTCGGTTAACATTTTTCCTCCCTGAATATAGGAGCAGAGTAAAAGTAGTGTTGTTTTATCCATGAATTTATCCTCGCATACTTATAACGATTATATTTTTAGTTTGTTCATTTTTTACAGATGCGCCAAATGTAAGTCCTTGCAAAAAAAACATGTGTGTACGATAATATTTTTAAGTGAAGGATTTGACATGTCTAATATTTTAGTTTATTCGCTTGAAGGTAAAATTTATATCAATTTAACAAACAGATGTACAAATGATTGTATTTTTTGTTTAAGACAAGATAAAGATGATGTATGCGGTCAGAAATTATGGCTTGATAGCGAAGATTTTACAAGTGAAGATGTAATAAAACAACTGAAAAATTTTAAATTGTCTGATGAAGTTGTATTTTGCGGTTATGGAGAGCCGCTTCTTAAACTGGATATTTTAAAACAAGTTGTCGATTATATTAAGGCAAATTACCCTAATGTAAAGATAAGAATAAATACTAACGGACATGCAAATTTTGTTTATAAGAAGAATATTGTACCTGAATTAGTCGGGCTGGTCGATGAAATTTCGGTAAGTTTGAATGCTTCTTCAAGTGAAGAATATGATGAATTATCTCAGCCAAAGTTTGAAAATGCTTATGATGAAGTGAAAAAATTTATTAAAAGTTGTTCCGAAGCCGGAATAAAGACTGTGACATCAATTGTAGATGGTTATAAAGGCAGAAGACTTGACGTTGCAAAATGCAAAGAAATATCTAAACAACTTGGTGCTGATTTAAGAGTTAGAGAATGGATTGTAAACGGTTATTAAAAAATATTTCAGATTATGGACAAATAGGAAAAGGGAAAATATGCAAGTACAAACTATCTCAAATACAAAACCTGATAATAAAAGTTTTCAAGGAAATGTTATTATTGTAAATGAATTAAGCTACAACCCTTGCAGGTATGTCCGTAAGGCTATGGGTGCAATGCAGGAAATGATAAAAGATAAACCTTATGATCTTTTTATCAAGCAGCATTACAAAGAGAATGAAGTTTCATTAACAGCTCAGGATAGTATAAATTATTTAAGGAATAAAGGTTTAAAATCAGAAGCTTTTGTTTCCAGCGGTGCAAATATTAATGATGAATTTTATAAAGTTATGAGTGAATTTGTAATCAAAGATATGGATGACAAATTGGCGGCCCGGCCTGTGTCTTTAGCTCATAGAATTACCAAGTTATGTAAACATTGCGCACAAAATGTTGTTGAAGTTTTTAAAAATAAAAGTGAAGTATAAAAAGAATATAAATATAGTACTCAAAGAAAGGATGAAAGATGAACAGTAATTTAGACAAAATTATGAAACCAAAAGCCATTGCGGTCATTGGTGCATCTACAAAAGAACACACAATCGGTTCAGATATTATGAAAAGATTGCAGGAATACAAGTTTAACGGAAAAATTTATCCGGTAAATCCAAAAGGCGGAATTATTGAAGGCTTGCAAGCATATACTTCAGTGGGAGAAATTCCGGGTGATGTGGATTTAGCTATTATCGTTGTTAATGCTAAATTTGTATTGGATACAATTGATCAATGTCATAAAAAAGGTATTAAAGGATTATGTATTATCACAGCAGGTTTCAAAGAAACAGGCAAGGAAGGTGCTGAAGCTGAAAAACAATTGTTGGCAAAAGTTAGAGAATACGGTATGAGATGTGTCGGCCCTAACTGTTTAGGTGTTGTAAACACTCACCCTGATGTTAAAATGGACGGATGTTTTGCTGAGTCTCTTCCTGAACGTGGAAATATTGGTTTTGTTTCTCAGTCAGGTGCTTTAGGCGGCGGTATTTTGAATATTTTAAAAGACCTTAACCTTGGTTTTGCGCAATTTATTTCTATTGGTAACCAGGCAGATGTTAATGCTGAAACAGCATTGGAATACTGGGAAAATGAAGATGACGTTGAGCAAATTTTGCTTTACATGGAATCTATTCAAAATCCAGCTAATTTCAGAAAATTAGCCTCAAGAATATCTAAGAAAAAACCTGTATTAGCTTTAAAAGCAGGAAGATCAGCAGCAGGGGCTTCTGCAGCATCATCTCACACAGGTTCATTGGCAGGTGCTGATAAGGCTGCTAACGCTTTACTTGCTCAGTCAGGTGTTATACGAGAATATTCTTTGAAAAACTTATTTGCAACAGCAAAAGTTTTTGCTAACTGCCCGATTCCAAAAGGTGACAGAGTAGCAATTATTACAAACTCAGGCGGTCCCGGTATTATGGCTACAGATGCTGTATGTGAATACGGTATGCAGATGGCTAAAATTACTGACGAAACAAAAGATAAATTAAGAAGTTTCTTACCGTCAGCTGCATCAGTTAAAAACCCTATCGATATGATTGCTTCTGCTCCTATCGAACACTATAAAGAAACATTAAAAACTGTAATTGCAGATCCAAATGTTGATATGATTATCACAATTTATCTTCCATTCTTAGGTTTGAAAGATATTGATGTAGCTCAGGCATTGATGGAAATCAAAGCTGAATATCCTGAAAAACCGGTTATTGGTGTATTCATGACTAAGAGCGAATTCTTTACAAAACTTTCAAATATGGATGTAAATATGCCATTCTTTATGTATGCAGAAGAAGCTGCTGATGGTTTAAACAGATTAAATCAACAAAGATTGTGGATGGAAAGACCTGAAGGCAAAATCCCTGTATTTGATGTTGACTATGAAAAGGCAAAACAGATTATTAGACAATCATTGGCTGAAGGTCGTGCTCAATTAACAACACGTGAATCAATTGATGTTTTGGATGCTTACGGTATTAGAGTATGTAAATCAGGATTTGCAACAACTGAAGACGAAGCTGTTGAAATCGGTAATTCAATCGGATATCCTGTTGTAATGAAAATGACTTCAAAAACAACATCTCACAAAACTGATGTTGGCGGAGTTAGAGTTAACATTGGTTCAGCAGAGCAGCTAAGAGCTGAATATCAAGATTTAATTGCTAAATTAACTGAAAAAGGCTTGATTGACGGTTTGGAAGGCGTTATTATTCAAGAAATGGTTAAAGGTAACCGCGAAATGGTTTGTGGTATCGCAACAGATCCTCAATACGGCCCAATGATGATGTTCGGTCTAGGTGGTGTATTTATTGAAGTTATGAAAGATGTAACTTTCAGAATTGCTCCATTAACTGATGTTGATGCTGAAGAAATGATTAAATCCGTTAAAGCATACAAATTATTGGAAGGTGCAAGAGGTACTACACCTGCACAAATGGATCAAATTCAAGAAACATTATTGAGATTATCTCAATTAGTTCACGACTTCAAATTCATTGATGAATTAGATATTAACCCGTTGTTAATTTCTGAAAAAACAGGTGAAGGTATTGCTGTAGACGGACGTATTAAGGTTCGTTTAGAAGAAGCAAAAGCTGCATTAACTTGTGAATGCGGATCTTGCTCTTGCTGCGGTTAATCTTTAGATTCCAGTTTAAGAAATCACCGATGATATTATCATCGGTGATTTCTTATTTCTATAATTTTTCGTGCTTAGACTCCAATCCAGTTAAAATGTCCGAGTATTAGGCCTATAATCGCTGATACTCCAAGATAAAACAGAGGGTCTAATTTTTTTATAACACTTGTTATAATGAATGCTAAAAGCAGTAATGATCCTAATAGATACAGGTTAGATGAGAAAATAAGTTTTATACCTACTGCTGATAAAAGAGCACAGCCTGCAGGTTTAATAGCACGTATTGCACCTTTTACATAAAGGTTTGTTTTAAATTTATCCAGCACTTTAGAAACTATAGTGACGATAATAAGGGAAGGTAATATAACAGATGTTGTTGCAATAATTGCTCCTAAAATACCTGAGGTTGTAAATCCTGCAAATGTTGCAACGTTAACCCCGACCGGTCCGGGGGTGATTGAAGATATTGCAAGCATATCTGTTAGTTGTTTAGCATTGTACCAGTGATATTTTTCGGCTATGTCGTATAGAAACGGCAGGGTAGCATAACCGCCGCCAAACGAAAATACTCCGACATGAAAAAACTGTAAAAACAAGTGAAGATATAAGTTCATTGTTTATCTCCTTTTGGTTCTACAGTGTTTTTTTTTGTTATAAATTTTTTTTCAATTATTTGATAAATAATTCCTGTGCATAAGGCAGCTATTATGAGTAGTGCTAATGGAACTTTTCCGCTAAGTGCAAGTATAAGACAAATTGAATAAATAATTATGGAAAATTTATCAACAATTGCTTTTTTCCACATCTCTTTTACAGCAAGAAATAACAGTGTTATAACACCAATTCCCACGCCCCAGAATATATGCTGAACAATAGGCTGAGTTACAATTTCGCTTAATAAAGATGCTAAAAGAACAATAGCAATAAAAGCCGGCAAAATCATTCCAATTGTAGCAGCTATTGCCCCTTTTGTGCCTAAAAGTTTTCTTCCTGTAAAAATGGCGGTATTTGCAGCAATGATTCCCGGTAGTGATGCCCCAAGTGCGTAATATTCACAAAGTTCATCAGATGTTATCCATTTTTTTTTGTCGACAAGTTCGCTTGTCAAAAGCGGTAATATTACGTACCCGCCGCCAAGTAACAACGTTCCTACTTTAAAAAATGTTTTAAATATAGAGTAAAAGTTCTTATCCATACATTTTAGATATAGCACAAATCTGCTTATTGGTAAATGATTTTGCAATGTTACGAAATTTTAAGATTTTTTAATCGTGTGCAATTTTGGATAAAAAAAATACTTTATATATATGGTTAGGGTAAGGTTATTTTTGGAAAGGTTATATTATGTCAGTAGGGTTAAATACAAATTTATCAGGATACGGTTTACCGGCTTTTGGAAATAGTTCTGTTAGTAATAACGGTATAGAAAATTCAAATAATAAAGGTAGTTTATTTAATATGCCTCCTGTTTCTAATGCATATGATGATGATATAATGATATCAAATTTGAATTTTGGTTCATTGGCGGGGGCAGCTTATACAAATCTGCCGCAAAATACTTGTGAGCACGGTAATTTATCAAGTGCTAATTTTAAAGGTTTAGATCCTTCTTTTAGCGGAAATGCTTCAGATAAAACAATTGCAGATCAGGGGGGTAGTAATTCAGTACCGGATACATCTGAATTAAACGGATATCTTACATCCAAAAATGGTGATGGGTATGCTCAAACAGAAAATGGTGCTGCTTATAAAAAATCTAATACTGCAAAAATCGCAGGATTTACTTTGGGAGCTTTAGCCCCTGCAACAGGTAAGTTTATTGATTGGTTTAAGGGTGGAAGTTTTAAGGCTTTATTTAAATCCAAACATCTGGCAATAGCTTGCCCTATTGTAGCGTTAGGCGGTTTAGCCGTAGGTGCTCTTGTTGATAATAATATAAATACGAAACGTGCAATGGCGGCAGACAAAGATCATTTTGCAAATTTCAAGCAAGTTTCAAATTCAACAACAGCTCAATCGATGAATAACATGGCATAGAATAATTTATAAGTAACATTAACCCCTAAAATTAAGGCGGAAGAATTTCTTCCGCCATTTTATTATTTGTTTCCGGATAATCTTGCCTTTAGTCTGGCTTCTGCTCTGGCAATTGCAGCTTCTGCACGTTTAGCTTCAATTCTGGCATTAGCATTGCGAAGTTTATTTTTTGCTTTTTCTAATGCTTCTCTGGCCCGGGCCTCGTCAATTTCTTCACCGGGTTCAGCTAATGTTGTAAGAATTAAGCATTCATCATCTTTGAACTGTAAAATTCCGCCCATTGTAGTAAACGTTTTAGTTTGTTCACCTACTTGTGCGCGGGTTACACCAATATCTAAAGCTGTCATCATTGGCAAGTGACCTTTGAGAATACCGAATTCCCCATCTATTCCTTTGGAATATATTTCGTCAACTTGTTCATCAAAAACAACCCGTTCTTGTGTAATAATTTTTAGTTTCATATAAATTATTCCTCAATAGTTTTTGCCTTTTCAACGGCTTCGTCGATGGTTCCAACCATATAAAAGGCTTGTTCCGGAAGATTGTCATGTTTCCCTTCAATAATTTCTTTAAACCCGCGGATTGTATCGCTGATTTTTACGTATTTCCCGGCAATACCGGAGAACTGTTCAGCCACATAAAACGGTTGTGATAAGAATCTTTGAATTTTTCTCGCTCTGTTAACTGTTTCTTTATCTTCTTCGGATAATTCATCCATTCCGAGAATTGCGATAATATCCTGCAAGTCTTTATATTTTTGAAGAATTTCAAGTACTTTTCTTGTAACTTCGTAATGTTCTTCTCCGATAATATTAGGGTCAAGAGCTCTGGAGCTGGATTCAAGCGGATCAACAGCAGGATAGATCCCCAATGATGCGATATTTCTTGAAAGAACGGTTGATGCATCCAAATGCGAGAATGTTGTAGCCGGAGCTGGATCTGTAAGGTCATCTGCCGGAACATAGATTGCTTGAACAGATGTAATTGAACCATCTTTAGTTGAAGTAATACGTTCTTGTAATTCACCCATCTCAGTTGCCAGAGTAGGTTGGTAGCCAACTGCTGACGGTACACGTCCAAGTAGTGCGGAAACTTCTGAACCGGCTTGTGTAAATCTGAAGATATTGTCGATGAACAGCAAAACATCTTGTTTTGAGTAATCTCTAAAATATTCTGCCGCAGTCAGAGCTGAAAGTCCCACTCTCATTCTTGCTCCAGGCGGTTCGTTCATCTGTCCGTATATCAGACCTACTTTATCTAATACACCGCTTTCTTTAAATTCATTCCAAAGGTCATTTCCTTCACGGGTTCTTTCGCCGACGCCTCCAAATACTGAAACGCCGTTATGTGCCATTGCAATATTGTGGATTAATTCTTGGATAAGAACGGTTTTACCAACTCCGGCACCCCCAAAAAGTCCGATTTTACCACCTTTTTGATAAGGTTGTAAAAGGTCAATGGCTTTAATACCGGTTTCAAGAATTTCAACATCGGTATTTTGATCGACAAGTTTTGGGGATTCTCTATGGATTGGCAGATATGTGTCTGTTTCAATAGGACCCATGTTATCAACCGCGTCCCCCACAACATTTAAGATTCTGCCAAGAATGGATTTCCCTACAGGAATTTTAATCGGTTCATTTGTGTTAATGACTTTCATTCCGCGTCTAAGCCCGTCGGTTGAAGACATTGCAACTGTTCTGACTTTGTTTGAACCCAGCATTTGTTGCACTTCAGCCACAATTTTAGTTCCATCATCTTGAAACATGTTTAGAGCTGTATATATACTTGGCAAATCGCCTGACGGAAATTCTACGTCAACAACAGGACCGATAACTTTTGTGATAATTCCTTCTGTTGCGGTTAATGTTTCCATATTTACCCCTCTCTTATAAATTTATATTTTTGATGTTTAATTACTCAATTATTATACATCAAGAATAATTTTTATATAATACATTTGGAAAAATTTTGGATAAATAATCTTTGTTTATTTTATTTTCTTAATACCCTTTTGAAATAATCAGGATTTTCTTTTGCTTCATGTGCACAAGAAATTCCGTTAAGTTTGGATGTAGAATTTTCATTGCAATACGGTTCGCCAATATACCTTGTACCTTTTGACCCCATAGTATTCAGTTTTCCGTCTGTAAATTGAAATGTAAACAAATCATAACCGGCTCGGTTTGGCTTGTTTGCAGTACCGTTTATATCAACAGTTATAAATATATCCGTACTAGAAGAAGGGTTTTCTATCAGAAATAGTGTTCCGTCTGCCAGTGCAAACTGCCCGTCGTCGAAAAGATATGAAGCAAAGTTTGCTGCTTTGTTGTATGTTTTATATGTATCAGACGCATTCTCATTCATATGATAGCATGGTTTTTCATGTCTCCCATGACATTGCATGCTTCCTGTGAAATATCTTCTAAATGCACCAGAGAAATTTTGAGTTGTGTATGTTGAAGGATCAAGTGATACGTCATCTTCTTCCATTAGTTTAAAGGCTTGTTGTGTAAGTGAATAGGCTCTTAAAAATTGAGAGCGAAGTTGTTTAGCTTTATAATTTGTAATTAAGTTAGGGATTGTTATTGCTGCTACAACTCCTATTATCCCAAGTGTAATCAGTGTTTCGGCAAGTGTAAAGGCTTTTGTTCTGGTGAGCTTCATGTGTTGTCCTCGTTCAATACTACCACTTACTAGTAGTAAACTACTAGCTAGTGATAGTATATTCTCTTAATATCTGTTTGTCAAGCCGTTATAATTTGGTTATGAAAGACAATCGCAACAAAATTTTTGCCAGAAATTTAAAAGCAGAAAGATATAGATGTGGAATAACCCAATCAGAATTGGCCGAGAAAGTCGATGTCAGTGAAAGTACGATAAGCCTGTTAGAAAGAGGGTTGCAGACTCCATCTATTTTTCTTGTTTATGATATTTCAAAAGCTTTAGAGATTGATATTAACGATTTATTGAAAAATGTTTCTTAATTTTTATAAAAACACTAGCAAAAAAGTTTTTTCTCGTGTATTATAGCTGTTATATTTTAAAAAGTTTACGGAAATATATATGCAATTATCTATTGGAAAAGAATTAGGCTCAAACGATAAAATCTACAAACCGGATTTTAATTCTAAGTCAGGACGTGAATTACTGGCGTTTTATCTGCAAACAAAATTCAGACAAATTTTTTTATTTGATAAGAAACAACCTGCCCCGTTGCTAAACAATATTAATCCTGATTTTATTGATAAATTTTCAAGACGACTTATCAACAAACCGACGAAGCGTTTGTTAATTGGTGTGACGGGTGAATCAGCTTCGGGCAAATCTACAATTTGCCATGAAATTAAAAATGTAATTGAACAGCTTGCAATGCCAGTGACAGTTTTGAGTACTGATAATTATTTCAATGATATTTCTGCATTGATTAATAAATATGGAACTTTTGATAATCTCCGTGATAACGGCTATGATGTTGATGCTCCGACAAGTTTTCAGTTAGATATTTTACGTTCTGATTTAGAGGATTTGTCTGATGGGCTTGATATAAAAGCTCCCATGTATTTACCTAACGGTACAGGTATTTCTATGCCAAAGGCTATTGATATTCATTCTCAAAAAATTATTGTTGTTGAAGGTATTGCAACAATGTATGAAAATGTTAAAGATGTTTTTGATATAAAAATTTATGTAGAAACAGAAAATGAATTAAGAAAAGCCCGTTTTATGAATCGTGCCATTGAAGAACGTAACCAGAGTGAAGAAAATGCTGAAAAACATTGGTGCTATATTGCACAGGCCGGTGAAAAATATGTTAAACCGTTTAGAAAAGAAGCGGATTTAGTAATTAATGGAAATTCTGATTTGAAATATTTTGCACAAATGCTTGAATATATACATGAAATTACCAATAATTTTCAGGCAGGTGAATAGGTTATGCTTGCGGGTATGTTTTAAAATTTTAACCTAACCATTCTTTATCATCCGGTGTATCGACCCAGATAACCGTTACTTCCGGTTGTTTGTAGAACGGATTGAACCAGTGGCTTTCTTCGGTGAAATCTATAATTGCATCATAATATGAAATTTTTTCTGCAATTTTTTTTGTATATTTTAATAAATCTGTCATAAAATTCCTAACTATCATAACAATTTTATTGTGCTGTATTTTGTTTTTAAAATAATCCCCAAAAAGTTGCGATGTTGAGATTTTTATATGCGACAAAGGGATTACTCCTATATCCGATTGAGTTTTTTATCATATGTAATTATCTTTATCCATGTAATAAAAATATCGTGAGTAATGGAGAGAATATAATATGAGTGAAAAATTTAAGGGTTCTAAAACCGAGCAAAATCTTATCAATTCATTTGCAGGAGAAGCTCAGGCAAGAAATAGATATACATATTTTGCAAAGGTTGCTAAAGAAGAAGGCTATGAACAAATTTCCGCAATATTTTTAGAAACTGCTGAAAATGAACTTGAGCATGCTAAACTGTTTTACAGGCATGTTGGTGAAAATCCGCTTGGACATGTTGATGGATTTTATCCGTTTGAACTTGGTACAACCGAGGAAAATTTAAGTAGTGCAATAGCAGGTGAACTGGAAGAAGCAGATGTGTTGTATTTAGATGCTGAAATGACAGCTAAAGAAGAAGGTTTTGATATTATTGCAGATACATTTAAACATGTACGTGAGGCAGAAAGACACCATGCTAAAAGATATAAGGCATTACTTGAACAATTAAAAGAAGGTACAATGTTTGATAAAGATAAAGATGTGTACTGGCATTGCAGGAAATGCGGTTATGTAGAATTTGGCAAATCCGCACCGGAGCGTTGTCCTAATTGCCACCATCCGCAGGGGTATTTTGAAGTTTTGTGCGAAAAATACTAAATATAGAGGAGTATTTTTATTGCACTTATAAACAATCTTATAATATAATAAGTGTAATATGAAGCAAAAGTGGAAAATTGTCACAACATTAGGAATATTGGCACTAACTTGCGGGTTTTATATCTGGGGTATTCCTGCTGTTGTTAATATAAAAGCACACAAATCGTTTATAGAAAAAACAATCCTTGAGAATTCCGGTTACAGGATAGATATTGGAGATCCTGAGCTTTCTATGGGATTGTTTCCTTCTGTCTGGGTAAAAAGTGACAAAATTGTAGTTCTCAATGAAGATAATTCTACTGCTTTAGCTATCGAAGCTCCGAAATTGAAACTAAAACTTTTTCCAATGCTTTTTAAGCGAATTGAAATAGAAAAACTCTCTGCAACAGGAGAGGATGCTTATTTTACATTTACAAAAGATTCAAAATTTATGTTGGGGCAGTATTTGCTTTCTGCTCCTAAAAAAGATTCGACATTCATTCTATCCAAAATGGAGCTTAATCTGGGACCTTATAATGTATATCTTGATGATAAGAAAAATAACCAGCAATTGAGCGTGCTTGGTAAATATTTTAATAATGGTAAATATATCCGCAATAAACATTTCAGTTTTGCTACAGAAAATGTTTTGAATGTTGGGGATAAATCGTCTAATATCTATGCTGATGTAGAAATCAGGCTTCCGATAGACAGACTTTCTGAGGATAAATTAAAAATTATTGCAAGTATTAATGATTTTGATCTATCATCAATATCTGATTATTCGTCAATTTTAACAAAAGGCAGAATAAAATCTCTTAACGGTATTGTTGATTTTATTGCGGATACAGAAACAGATAGTTTTGGGCACAAGAATATTTCAACAACATTATTAACAAAAAATCTTGCGATAATAGGCAAGGATAAGGCTTCTTCAGTTATTTTTGATGATAAACTCAAGGCCAATATAAATTTCAGTACTGTAGAAAATGGTATTTATTTTAAAAATACGACGCTGGAAGCAAAAAATATTCATGCTTTTGTAGATGGTAAAATTTTTGCTCTCGGTAGCAAAGCTCCTAAATATAATTTGACCGCAGAAGTCAAAAATACAAGGCTTGAAGATGTTGTTGCGATTTTGCCGGGCAGTGAAACTTTGTTACCGGATTTTAACTTGTATAAATTGAAAAAATATGTTTTCTATGGAAACGGTGAAGGTAAGGTTAAATTTGAAGGTCAAGGAATTCGTCCGAACGTGACAGGCGAAGTTAAGCTTTGGGATGCATATCTTATCCATCCTATGCGTAATGCAACTGCAAATGCTGAAATTAATTTGAAGTTTGCAGGTAAGAAAATGTTTTTGGATGTTTTTGTTCCAGCTAATAAAGGTCAAAGTGTTTCAGTAAAAGGTAATGTTTTGATTGACGGTTCAAAGTATTCAGAACTTGAAATAACAAGTACGGATTCAGTTGCACTTGCTCCGGCTCAGGAAATTCTAAATCCGTTGCATGAAATATTAAAATTTCAATTAGGGCCTGTTCCGATTATGAAAATCGACGGTATTGGCGGAATTGATATGCATTCTGCCGGGAAAAAGGTAGACCCGCATATATGGGGAAATATTAAGTTTAAAAACGTAACAGCTTCTTTTAATGAAATCAAAAATCTTGAGCTTAAAAATGGTTCAGGAGAAGTAGTTTTTAATGATACCATGGTAACTTTTAAAAGTTATTACGCGACAATTTTTGGGAAACCTGTTGAAATTAAAGGTGATTGTTCTGTTTTGGGTAAGCTAAATGTTTATGTTACTTCCAGAGGGCATAATATTGAGAATTTGGTAAAAGTTATTAATACTTCAGAACTGCTTACAGAAATTCAAAAAGTTTTAAAACCGTTCCAAAACCCGGCCGGAGTGGCTGATATTGATTTGCATATTTACGGAAATGCAAAAAATGCCGAAGAAGTTGTTTTTAATGAAGACTTGTTTTCAAAAGGGACTATCAGGCTTCATAATTCAAGAACAGTTCTTCAAGATACATATTTGCCTTTTACGAATATTAATGGTGTTGTGAATTTTGATAAATATGATTCTGATTATGATGTTACAGGTTTTGTGAGGGGCTCTAAGGTTCATGTGAAAGGTACTGGGAGTAATTCACAAATAGATTTAACAGCTCATTCTGATAAATTTGCAATTGCAAATATAACAGATATGCTGCATCCTGATTTAAAGCTTCCATATAAAGATGAAGTTGGTAAGATTTATGTCGGGTTTGATGCGTGGTACAAGGGACGGGCAGATGGTGCTCAGCTTGATTATGACAACATTAAGGTTGATGGCAAGTTCCTTTCGAATATGTCTGCGTCCAATCCTATCAGGCTTGACGGAGGAGAATTTACGATCAGGCATGGCGTTTTGAAAACTTCATCTTTAAAAGGATTGTTTAATCATAATCCGTTTAAACTTGAATTTAGTGCAAAAGATATTTATGAGGAAGATTTTAAAATTGCCGATGCAAAATTCAGCTTTGCTAATTTTGATATAAGTGCGGTAAATAGTATAAAAAGACAAATCAAATTGCCAAAAGAAATTGCATCTCAGATAGATAATATTGTTGATATCAAAGGGGTTGTTGATATTGTTGGTACAGTTAAGAATAACAACATAAATGCAAATACAAATTTAAAAGATACCAGCTTTATTTACAAACCATTGGGTACGGTGGTAAAAATTGTTAACGGCGAAACAAAGGTTCGAAACAATGTTATTTATCTGGATAAAATAAATTCCAGAATAAGTTCAATGCCTATGTTTATCAATGGAAAGATTTCTGATATTTATAGAAATCCAAATTTAGATTTGGCAATAAGTGCAAAGCTAACTCAGCAATTTTTTGACAGATTTTATAATTCTAAATTTGTTTATCCTGTAAAAACAAAAGGCGATATTAATTTCTACACCAAATTAAGAGGCCCTGTAAACGCTTTATCAAGTAAATCTGTACTTAATCTTGGTGAGAATTCTTCAATTTATTATATGGGAGCAACGTTGGCAGGAGCTCCGTCAGGCGCAATGACTTCTGATGGGCTTACTACTAATCCTGTGTCGATTTCAGCAGATGCACTGCTTTATCCAAATAAAGTTAAATTAAATTCTCTGAAATACGATCAAACGATTACTTCTCAAAATAAAAAGAAATCTGTTCAAAATCAATTAACTGCATCAGGTGAGATTTTGTTATTAAAAGATAATGTTGCAGGATTTAAGAATTTTAGGATAAAGACTGAGAATCCTACAAATGCAAGAATATTTAATGTTTTGTTTAAAAAACCTACAATAAAACAAGGCGTATTTACATCTGATATTTTAATTAACGGGACTTCTTTAGCACCTTATGTTGTTGGGTTTTTAAATGTAAAAAGTATCGATATTCCGTTGCTGGATGCAACTGTAAGAGATATTAATATTGATTTCAAGCGTGATTTTATTAATGTTGCATCCAGGGGTATTGTTTTAACAAATGATGTTATGATGGAAGCAAAAATTGTTAACAAGCCTGATTTACCTGTTGTGGTTGAGGATGCTAATGTTCAAATGGAAGCATTAAATTTGAATGTTGTCTCAAGCGCATTAAGTGATTTGGAAGCAGATAGTGCACGTATTAATCCTATAAAAAGTGATACACCTATGTTAGAATCAAATACACTTGTTATTAAAAATGCGAGAATTAATGCTGACAAAGTTTTGATTAAGAAAGCTAATGCAACTAATTTTAAATCACGCATAACTTTAGATGCAAATCAAGTTGCTAAAGTTGAAGATTATAGCTTTAATATTGCAAACGGCGTAGTAACCGGTTCAATTAATTATGATTTCAAAAACCTTAACGGCTATGGTGAAATGCAGATTAAAAATGCTGATGCTCAAATCATTGCAGAAAACTTTTTTGATATGCCGGGGCAGATGTATGGGTTAGTTACCGGAGACTTGCGGGTTGCTTGCAGAGGTTTGTCAAGTGTAGATTGTGTTAATACATTATCAGGTGATGGCAGTTTCAAGGTGACTGATGGCAGGATGCCAAAACTAGGATCTCTAGAGTATCTTTTAAAAGCTGGAAATCTTATCACCGGTGGAATTACAGGCGTTTCTATAAATGGTATTATTGATTTGATTACTCCATTGAAAACCGGTAATTTCAAAAGTATTAGCGGTGATATCCGGGTGAAAAACGGTATAGCAGAAGATATCAACGTATATTCAAGCGGCGAAGATTTGAATATGTATATGACAGGCAGTTATAATATTGCATCTTTGGTCGCAGATATGGAAGTTTATGGAAGTTTGTCAAAGAATTTTTCAACAATACTTGGCAAGATTGCCAATTCATCATTAAATACTTTGTTTAATACAATTCCGGGTATCAATATAAATGAAATTAATCCAAAATCAACCAGTAACATAAATAAAATTCCGAATTTTGATAAATCTAAAACTTTAAGAGTTTTTAAAGCTGATATTTATGGTGATATTAATGGCAGCAATTATGTGAAAAGTTTCAAATGGATAAAGGATTAATCTAAATAATTAGAATTAGTCTGCCGAGTTCAAGGTGTTCTCTCATCGTGAAAAAATTATTCAAGCTACCATTGTTGAATATTATGAGTAAAAAGAGTTACGATTGGTGGCAAAGTACCCCGTGCGGCGAGTATCACCTGCGGAGCTGAATATTATGAGTAAAAAGTGTTACGATTGGTGGCAAAATACCCCGTGCGGCGAGCACCTTGTAAAGACGAGTATTGGTTTTGGTTACAAAATCTTGATATTCCCACCCTCTAGACTTTGGGTTCTTTTTGTCATAGATTATCTTTATGTATGATTATTATAAAAAAGTTTTGGATGATTTAAAACGGCATTCACATTTTAGAGATTTGAAAGATTTTAGTGCAAAAGATGAAAAATTCATTTATTACAATGGGCAAAAACTTTTAAATCTTTCATCAAATAATTATTTGAATTTTGCTGATAATAAAAATATTACAGAAGAATTTTTGGACTTTGCAGGTGATAAGTATTCATTTGGGAGTGCTTCGGCAAGACTTTTGACAGGGACATTACCCGTGTATAACGAATTGGAAGATTTGTTGGCTAAATTGTACAGTAAAGATTCAGCTTTGCTGTATAACAGCGGATATCATGCAAATGTCGGGATATCTAGTGCATTGTGCCAGAAGGGTGATGTTGTCTTTTCCGATAAATTAAATCATGCAAGTATAATTGATGGTATGAAGCTATCCGATGGAAAGTTTTTCAGGTTTCCGCATAATGATATGGAAGCTTTGGAAAAACTTTTGAGTAGAGAAAGAGAAAATTATAGAAACGCTTTTATTATAACTGAAAGTGTATTTTCTATGGATGGGGATATTTCTGATTTAAAACGTATTGTAGAGTTAAAAAAGCAGTATAATTGTTCTTTGATTATTGATGAAGCACATGCCTTTGGTGTGTTCGGGACTCAAGGGCTGGGTGTTGCGGAAGAACTCGGGCTTGTAGATGAGGTTGATTTGATAGTTGGAACGTTTGGAAAAGCTGTTGGTTCGATGGGTGCATTTGTTGTTGGTTCAAAAATATTGATTGATTTTTTGATAAATAAATCTCGTTCATTTATATTTTCTACTGCACTTCCGCCAATTAACGTAGCTTTTTCAAAGTGGATTATAGAGAATAAATTTCCGCAGACGCTTATAAAAAGACGCAGGATGCTAGGGGTTGCGAAAAGTTTTGGCAGCCAAAGTCATATAATTCCTGTTATTGTTGGTGAAAATAAGGATACTGTTGAGCTGTGTGAAATATTATTCAATAACGGGTATTTTACATTGCCTATCAGACCACCTACAGTGCCGGAGGGAACTTCAAGACTACGTTTGTCGTTGACTTCTGATATTAAAGAAGATGAATTAGTTATTTTAAAGGAAAAAATAAATGAAAGCTTATTGGTTAAATCAGCAAGGTAATGAAAATTTAATTGTGTTTTTTTCCGGATGGAGTTTTGATGAAAATCCGTTTAAAAAATTTGATTGTGGTGATTACGATATTTTAATGGTTTACGATTATAATGATTTAAATGAACCATTACAATTAAATGAACTTGGCGGTTACAAGTCAAAAACTTTAATTTCCTGGTCAATGGGTGTATTTGTTGCTTATTTGTTGAGGAATTTATTTTTTGATTTTGATTATAAAATTGCAATAAATGGGACAGTTACTCCGGTTGATAATGATTTTGGTATCCCTGTCAAGATGTTTGAACTGACTTTAAAACACGCATCAACAGGTCTTGGCGGAAAGTTTTATAAAAATGTTTTTAATACGGAAGAAGATTTTTGTAAGTATAACCAATCGCCTGTTGAGCGTTCTGTAGAAGATAGAGTTTCAGAATTAGAAAATTTGTATGATTTGATTAAATCATCGCAAATTCAATATAGTAAATTTTATGATGTGGCTCTGGTTGGAGAATTTGATAAAATAATTCCGCCAAAGAATCAGATAGCAAGTCATAATGCTAATTCTGTGCCGACAATCAGTTTATCTTGCGGACATTTTCCGTATTATCAATTTAAAAGCTGGGGAGAGGTTATAATAAAATGCCGACAGATAGTAAATATATAAAAAAACAGTTTGAAAAAAGTATGAAAGATTACGATAAGAACGCCACAGTTCAGGATTTAATGGCATCAAAGATGATTATTGAACTTGTGAAAATTTCTGATAATTTTGATAATATTTTGGAACTTGGTTGCGGTACCGGACTTTTAACAAAAAGAGCTGTTAAGTATTTACATTTTAAAAATTATTTTGCAAACGATCTTGTTGATAAGTCAAAAATGTATGTTCAAAAAATTATTCCTGAAGTTAATTTTATTGCAGGAAACGCTCTTAAGATAAAACCTTTAAAGAAGATGGATTTAATAATTTCAAATGCGATGTTTCAGTGGTTTGATAATCTTGATAAAGCTTTTGAAATTTTGAAGTTATCTATGGCAAAAGATGCTATTATAGCGTTTACTACTTTTTCTCCATCAAATTTTAAGGAAATTACGGATATAACAGGGCTTGGTTTAAATTATAAATCGAAAAATGAAATTGAGAAAATTTTAATTAGGCAGGGATTTTCCGTTTTGTATGGCGAAGATTTTTATGAAATTTTGAAATTTAAAACTCCGCTTGAACTTCTTGCTCATATGAAAAATACCGGTGTGAATTCGTTATCTGAAAAAACCTGGACAGTAAGAAAAGTTAAAGAGTTTTGTGATAAATACGCACGAAAATACCCTGATACCACATTGACTTATTCTCCAATAGTGATAATAGCGAGAAAAAACTCTTAGATTTTACCAAAGATTACCCTGTCAATGTTTGCAAGATCTTTTAGGACTTTTATGTTTTTAAATCCGTTTTTATTCATAATGTCTGCTACGTGTTTGCTTTGACCTAATCCCAGTTCAAACAGTAAATACCCGTCAGAATTAAGAAATTTTGGAGCGTCTTTTGTGATTTTTTCGTAAAATTCCAACCCTTTTTCGTCAGTCGTGTAAAGGGCCAAATCCGGTTCAAATGACACTTCTTTTTGTATCGATTCTTTTAATTGCGGAGGAATATATGGCGGATTTGATACGATAATATCAAATCGTTCTTCCTCACGTATTTTTGAGTAAAGGTTAGATTTTCTGAATGTTGCTTTGTTGAAAAGTTCAAATTTTTCCATATTAGATATTGCAGTGTGTAGAGCTTCTGTTGAAATATCTGCTCCGACAGCTTGAATATCTGTTAACATCGCAAGCATACAGGCAATACAGCCTGTTCCGGTGCACATATCAAGAACTGTTTTAAAATTGTTTTCTTTAATTATTTCCGCGGCTTGTCTTACCAGTAATTCGGTTTCATCTCTGGGTATAAGTACAGATGGGTTTACTAAAAATTTTTGTCCCATGAAATCAGCCTGACCAATTATGTATTGTATCGGTTGTTTGGTATTTGCACGAAGTTTTGCTTTTTCTTCAACTATTGTAAGTTTTTCTTCATTAAGTTTTTTGCCTGTTAAAATATCTACAAGGCTGAACCCTGCAAAATGTTCTATTAAAAGTTTAACTTCAATATTTGCTTCATTTTGTTCAATTCCTGCATCAGTTAATATTTTTACAATATCCTGTATTAACATTTATTCTTCATCCTCTGTTATTTTTATTGTGTAGTCTGCACTATGTTCAGTGATGATTTTATCAATTTCATTTCGAGCTTCCAGCTTAGATGAAAGTTCAAGTTTTTCGATATTATATTTTTTGCACAATCGGTCATAATAATAAAGTTGTTTTTTTGTAGGCGGTTCTTTTGACATTTTGATTTCTTGCAAAAATTTTCGTTTCTTTTTTTCAAACTCTTTATTGGCTTCAATTATCGGACGCTGGCTTTCTTTGTATTCATAATATTTGATACATTCTTTCAGATATTTTTTAGTATCAGATTCAAAACTTTGATTATCAAGAATTTCGTCTAAGAACTCAAATCTTGAACAATTTAGTTCAAGATAATATTTTTCATCAGCGACAAAACTTTCCCAAATTTCTTCTGCTGATAAGTCGGAATTCTTTTTCACAAGTGCCCTAAGATAACTACACAGTGCAGATTTTTGATTTTTTGTCAGATTTAAATAAATCTGTTTTTTTATTTCATACATATTAAACAAAACCTATTCTACCCAACCCCCAAAGGGAGCAACGAAGTACAACTAAGTTTCGGTCCCTCACAAACCACACAAATTGATGTGCGTGTCGATCCTCATAAAACCGTGCTACGCGGACCTATCGTGTGAACAAATCTTTGACTGAAAATCTGCGGGTTTTGTTAGACAAGCTAAAGTCCAGCAACTTTCTTGCAATAGGATTTGTTTGGCGAGTTGATTGAGGTTTATCAACAACTTCTTTTTCTCTCATCTCTTTGTAAGAACTTGTTTTGATTACTTCTAAGTTTTGTTCAATCTTCTCTGCCATGATTTTAATTATACCTCGTTACTCTTATATAAACAATTTTTGTGAAGTATAATTGCATAATTTTATATAAAAAATATATATTCTTTACATATTGTTACAATGCAGATTCGATAGTAATTTTCAATTTATATTCTTAATCCTGTTACAGGGTCAAATTTGTATAAGTCGGAAATTTTTATTGATAAATCTAACGTTGAATGAATTTGTATTTCCGGCTCGAGTTTTGCGGAGCATTTGTGTTCTCCTATGTTAAAATAGGCAATTTTTTCGCTGCCAAGCATTTCTGCAATATCAATATTAACAGTAAGTTTAATATCCCCGTCCTGTTTTGTCATTTTTTCAGGTCGGATACCATAAAGGACATTTTCATCCAGTCCAAGGTACCTGCCATTGATGAAGTTCATTTGAGGCGAGCCGACAAATCCCGCAACAAAAGTATTTGCCGGATTGTTGTAAATTTCATCAGGGCTTGCTACCTGTTGGATATCGCCGTTATTTAAAACTACAATTCTATTCCCCATAGTTAGAGCTTCTGTTTGGTCGTGTGTTACATATATAAATGTTGTTTGCAGTTTTTCGTGTAATTTTTTTATTTCTGAACGCATTTGAACACGTAGTTTAGCATCCAGATTTGAAAGAGGTTCATCCATCAGAAATACTTTAGGATTTCTTACAATAGCACGTCCTAACGCAACACGCTGGCGTTGTCCGCCTGATAACTGTTTTGGTTTTCTATCTAAGTACTCACCAAGATTAAGTATTTCAGCAGCTTCTTGAACTTTTTTTTCTATAGTTATTTTATCTACTTTACGCATTTTTAGACCGAATGCAATATTTTCCCTAACTGTCATATGCGGGTATAGTGCGTAACTTTGGAATACAAAGGCTATATCTCTGTCTTTTGGCGGAACGTTATTAACCTTTTTATCTCCTATATATATTTCTCCACTTGATATATCTTCAAGTCCGGCAATCATTCTTAAAAGTGTAGATTTCCCGCAGCCGGAAGCTCCAACAAGTACAACAAATTCTTTATCTTTAATTTCAAGATTAACGTTATTTATTACAGTTTTATTATTATCGTAAGTTTTTTTTATATTTCTAAGAGTTACGCTGCTCATTTTAGTCCTTTTCTATAGGAAGAATTATATCATACTTTGTCCCCTTCATAATTTCAGAGGTTATATTTATGATTCCGTTTGCTCTCTTTGTTAAAATACTGGCAGAACCAAGTTTTAATGCTCTTAAGAAATTCTTTTTACCTTTTTCTAACTGGGCATAGGGTTCGCAAATGTATTTCATATCATCTTCGGATATTCCGGCTCCGGTATCTCTGATTGAAATGTGCAAATATGATTTTTGTTTGTTTGCAGGAATTTCAAGATTATATTTCATACAAGTTATCTCATCAGGGTGAGACAATTTTATAAGGATATATCCGGTCTCAGTCATAGGAAGTGCTACTTCCAGTATGTTTTTGTATATCTTTTTAATCGCTGTTAAATCAGTATATACATTACGTTTTTCTATACTGTCATAGTTAAGATCAAATGCAAGTTTTTTTTCTTCTATTTCTTTTTCAAAATCGGCATTGATAGCTTTGAATATTTCTACAATATCAAAATTGTGCATATCAGGCTTATAGAGCGAAGATTCAGCATACGAAAATTCAAGGAGTTTATCCATAAAATGGTATAGCTCTTCAGAATTGGAATTAATAATTTTTACATATTTAGCCTGTTTTTCTGTGAGTACACCGCCAAGTCCGTCTAATAAACCTTTGGAAAACCCGCTGATAGAAGTGATTGGAGACTTGATATCGTTTTCTAGTTTTACGAGCATCGCATTTTTTTCATTATTAAATTTCATTGTTTTTTCATCGTTGAATATTTCATTAGTGAGTTTTGTTAAGTCACGAATACTTACGCAAAGGCCTTTTCCTTTTTTTGATGCGTTTACTTCAACGTAGAATTCTCTGCCGGGGATTGTTGCAGTTGCAAGTATTGGTTTCGATGTGGTCAAGGATACTTTTAAAACACTTGTCCCGTCTTTTATTAGGTCATTAAAGCGTATTAATCCGGTGTCATTTTTATATGAACAATCGCGTAACCCAAAAACTTCGCGCGCTTTTCTATTAAAGTGTCTGATATTCCCTTCCGAATCTATGTATATTATGGCATCCGGTAAATTGTTAATTGTATTGAATGCACTGAGTGTCCACCACAATTTGCTTATGAAAGTCTTAAAGTTCATATTTGCATTAAACCTTTTTGTATTATATAATACATAATAACATGAAAAACTGATGAACAATGAACACATGTAAATTTTTGTAATTTTTTTTATAAAAAATAGCAAAAAATATTATTTAGGTGTTTTCTATACAAAAACCAACATGAAAAATCGAGAATATTAATCTTGTGAAAGTAAAGGTGATACTATGAGAGAAATCGATAATAAAAACATTAATAGTTTAAACTTCAAAGGTATCCAAAAAGCATCAAACGATGGCAATTTACCTCCGGAAGCACAGTCTGCAGTTGTTGATAGTGCTGAAATCCAAGATTTATCAAAGATGCCGGCAGCTTCTATTGGCAAATCTCAGGTTGCATCTGATTCTGTTGAAAATGATTTGAAATTTTTAGAAAAGAATCCTCAACTTGTAGTGCAGCTTAACAAAGCTATCGATGATTACGCATCAACTCATAGTGAAGAAGATACCATTAAAATGCTTGAAAAAATACATCAGGAATTTGTTGCCAAAAAATAATTATCCTATAAAAAGTTTTATAAAATAGTCTGCTATACCCGGGTATTTTGTTCATTTATTACTTAATCATTTGCGCTGGTGAGAAAGTTTACAAGACCTTGCAGTCCAAGTTTGTAACTATCGGTTTTAAATCCTGTGATTTGACCTACGCAGACATCAGCGAACATTGAATTATGCCTGAATTCTTCGCGTTTATAGATATTTGAGATGTGAACTTCTACAGTAGGAATTTTTACGGATGTCAGCGCATCACGAATAGCAACACTCGTATGGGTATAAGCTCCGGCGTTTAGGATTATCCCGTCAAAATTTCCAAGAGCATATTGTATTTTTTCAACAATTTCACCTTCAAAATTGCTTTGAAATACTTCAATATTTATTCCAAGCTCAAAAGAATACTCATGCAATTCCATTTCAAGGTCTTTATAAGACTTAGACCCGTATTGTTCAGGTTCTCTCACTCCCAGCATATTAAGGTTTGGACCATTTATAATAAGTATATTTAAATCTTTTTCCATATATATATTATAATACAAAAATGTG
>CABUAQ010000016.1 GCA_902489575.1 uncultured bacterium | reverse complement strand
CTCTTGTTTTAACACTCTGGTGATTGAAAGAGTGAGCAATACTGCCGAATATCAACAGCATTGGAGAAAAGTCAATAACACCTTTTGTAAATTCTTTAATTGCAGATGGAACTTTATCAATTTTCTTTGCCATAGAATCTAAAAATTTGTTTTTATTAAGTTTTTTCGCAATATTCGCAATTGACTGTTCAACTTCTTTATCCGGAACATTTTTAACTACCTTGCTCAATAACTTGCTTGCGCCTTTATTTAAACCGATTAATGCGCCTATTGCAACACCAACTGTCGCTAAAGATGATATAACCGGATGTTCTTGCGTAAATTTACCCATGTCAGGAACTTTTTTGTCTAAATAGCGCTTAGTACCAAAAATAGCATCAACCGCCAGGAACGTAGCAGCCCAACTTACCGAAGTGTTTAAGAATCTCGCCATCCTGCCATATCTTGTTAAATCAATCATTTTTACTGAAGATTTCTTAGCTGCATTAGCAGCAGTCTTCATAACAATTTCAGGAGATCTGACTGCAGCTGCTAAACCTGCTGCCAAAGGTACAGAATAATACAAAGCATTAGTAATTCGTTTATGTTTTTTATCATTAACTCTTTGTGAAGCTGTTTTATAAGCTAAAGACTGAATATCTTTATCACTAGCGTTTGCAAACTGTTCAAGATAAGCCCTTTTCAATTGATAATCACGGTCAGCATTGAGGTTACCAAAGACTTGTTTACCCTCCGCGGCTCTTGAAGATACAGAATTTACTTGCATATAACACCTTTACCTTTCACACTTTGATTATACACATTTAAAAACAGAAAGTAAAATTTTTTGCTATTTTAATAACATATGTACACAAATATTTACAATTTAAATTGTTTTATATAATATCAAGGAATGAAAAAATTTTACATTCACACCATGGGCTGTAAATCTAACCAGTTTGAAAGCGCCATAATTGAAGAAAACTTAAAAAATCACGGACTGGAAAAAGTTAAAAATATCAAAGATGCAGATATTTATATTATTAATTCATGCTCAGTAACTCATAAAAGCGATAATGAAGCTCTCTATCATCTTAGATCTGCCAAACATAAAAAAGAAGATATAATAACCATTGCAACAGGCTGTATGGCCCAGCTTGAAAAAGAACAACTTCTGCAAAACGACTTTATTGACTACGTTATTGGTAACGATGAAAAACTTCACCTGTATGATTATATAACCCTTGACGAAAAACTACACGCAAAAGACATAATGAAACTTGAAGATTTCAATAAGGTAGAACTTATTGACACAACAAAAACACGTGCCAGTTTAAAAATTCAAGACGGCTGTGACAACAGATGCACATACTGTATTATTTGGAAAGCTAGAGGGAAAAGCCGCAGTGCCAAAACTGACTTTATTATTAATCAGATAAATAATTTTTCAAAACTTGGATTTAAAGAAGTTATATTAACAGGAATTCATATTGGACAATGGGGAAAAGAATTCGGGTTGACGATCCTTGATTTATTGAAAGAAATCGAAACCTGTACATCGATAGAACGCTACCGGCTTGGTTCCCTCAATCCAACAGAAATCACCCCGGAATTACTTGAATTTTTAAAAACCTCAAATAAATTCTGTCCGCATTTTCACCTATCACTTCAATCCGCAAATGATAAAACTCTGCGTTCAATGAATAGATTTTACAAAACTGAAGATTATTTAAACCAAATTGAACAAATCAATGAAATCTTTGACCTGCCGTTTTTAGGATGTGATATCATTGCTGGATTTGCCGGAGAGACAGAAGAAGATTTCGAAATTACACTTAATAATCTTGAAAAATCCGGACTTACTCAAATACATACATTCCCGTATTCAAAAAGAAAAGGAACAGTAGGAGCAAACCTGAATAATCAGGTTCCGGATAATATAAAAAATATTAGAGCGGATATTTTAAAGAAAATATCAAAATCAAAACTTGACGAATTTATTAATAAAAATATTGGCAAAATCTATGAAGTATTGATCGAAAAACATAGAGACAAACATTCTAACAATCTCAAAGGTATCACTAGAAATTATCTTACCGTACAAATAGAATCACAACGACAAGATGTATACAATACCCTGCAAAATATCAAAATAACAAAATATAAAAATGGGATAATATATGCTCAATTTCTAAATTGACAATATTACCAAGGATAATCTTTAGGAATTACCCAACCACTATCCATAATTAATTTTGCACAAAATGACGGATATTGAGCATTTTTATTACAACCATACTTTGTATTAGTTAATAAATCCTCTCTCGTACCACTCCAATCCATAGAATAAGGAACTACAAAATTACTATTTCTAACTCCTTCATCCCTGCCAATACCACCAGGAACATAACCACCGGAGTTTATACGCTGGAGAGAAAAAGCAAATGAATGGCGGAAGTCCTTACGAAAATCAGTATTATTATCTTTAGCTTTCTGATAATACTTGTAATCCGTAATGTAATATATATCCAAACCTTCAACATAACCAAAAATCGCAACACCACCGTCTAATAAAGTGCAAGCTGTAGCACCACCTTCATATGCAATAGGATGATTTTCACAAGCAGACAACTTAATATACGGATGAAAATAAGTTTTTAAAAACTCCTGCATCTCAGCATAGTTATCAGGATTCGGATAAATCCAGCCTTCGGGTTCTTCATTATCAGCTATTGACAATCTCAATGCCTGATTTATTTTTGAATAAAAAGCCTTAACTTTCATAGCTGCTGCTTTCTTCTGAGCATTAGCTATCAAATTAGGTATTGTCATGGCCGCAACAACCCCAATTATTCCAAGTGTTATTAAAATTTCAGCTAAAGTAAAACCTGATTTCAATTCTTCAGCAAAATGGTTTAAACAGAGGAGTCTATAAAGGTGCCCCCCCCCAAAAATCCTTACTATGACTAGCTTTCAACATTTAACCCCTCATATTAACTTTAATCATCATAATAAATTATAACATAAAACCCCATAACATTCAACAACATTACACATTTTAAAACAAACAAAGACCCGGAATTATAAATTCCGGGCCTTTGACTTATTCGTATCAATATTACATATTATCTTTTAAGAAAGATTCATAATTTCTGGCTAACAAATGAGTTTTTACCTGATTTATCAAATCAAGAGCAACTCCAACCATGATGATTAAAGATGTAGCACCAATACCTTGCAAGGTTTCAATATGAGTCAAGTAACTTGCCAAAGACGGAACTAATGCGATAATACCTAAACCGATAGCACCGATAAATGTTGTTTTTGATAAAATTTTATCCAATGCATCAGCAGTCGGTTTACCCGGCTTAATCCCTGGAATTGAGGAACCATACTTTTTCAAGTTATCCGCAATATCCTTTGGCTGCATATTAGGCATGATAGATGCATAGAAAAATGTTAATGCAACAATCAAACCAATATACAACACATAATATATAATTCCATCCGGACTTAAATACTGATTCAAAGTTACTACAAAAGTTTTAACAGCAGCAGATTTAAAGTTAGCCTGTCCGACTAAAGCCAAAATAGTTGACGGAAATAACAAAATCGCAATTGCAAAGATTATAGGCATAACCCCGCCCGGATTAAGTTTAAACGGAATAAACGAATTCATACCACCATAAACCTTATTTCCTATTTGTCTTTTAGGATTAACTATAACAACTTTTCTGACAGCTTCCTGCATAATTACAATTAAAATCATTGCAAGGAAAAAGATTGTAAGCAATACAAGCAACCCTGCCTGCATTTGCGAACTTGCCTTAACCAATTGCATTGTTCTTGATGCATATATCGGAATTCCAGATAAAATACCACAGAAGATAATTAATGAACCTCCGTTACCAATACCGCTTTCTGTTATCAATTCAGAAATCCACATCACAAGAACTGCGCCTGCAGTCAAAACACATACTGAACTTGCATAAAATGCTACAGGATTTACCTGCGGCATAATTGCACCAGGAAGGTGATGCAAATACATCATAAAAATAAATGACTGGAAGATTGCAAGCACCACAGTAAAAATTCTTGTATACTGGGATAACTTACGCCTTCCTGCTTCCCCTTCTTCTTTCTGCAATTTTTCCAAAGCCGGAATAACTACAGAAACAAGCTGAACGATAATTGATGATGTGATAAACGGACCTATACCCAAAGCAAGAATAGATACCTTACCTAAAGCACCGCCTGAAAACAAATCTAAAAATCCGATAATATTATTACCCTGTGCAATATTTGAAAAAACCTGATTGTTGATACCATACAAAGGCATCTGAACTCCGAATCTCCAAACTGCAATCATTAAAAATGTAAACAGGATTTTCTGCTTCAAACCGGAAGCATTCCACATTGACATCAAATCGTCAGTTGTCGGCATTTTTACACCTTGTGCCATTATACTAACTCAACCTTTCCGCCAGCGGCTTCAATTTTTTCTTTTGCAGATGGTGTTACATAAGAAGCTTTAACAGTAATAGCAGATTTAACTTCACCATTACCTAAAACTCTTAATCCAACACAAGTCGGATGAATTGTTAAAACTTCTTTTAATGAGTCTAAAGAAATTTCTTTAAGCCCAAGATCATCAAGTCTGCCAACATTTATTTGAGCATAATTAAGTTTAGAGTAAACCTGAAAACCTTTCAATTTTGGCAATCTTCTGTATGCCGGCATTTGACCGCCTTCAAAACCTCTTTTGCTTGAGCTGCCAGATCTTTGACCTTCACCGTTATGACCACGGCAAGATGTTTTTCCGTGTCCTGATGAACGTCCTCTTCCTACTCTTTTAGATTTAGATGTAGAACCTGCAGCAGGTTTTAAATCTTCTAATGTTATATTTGACATATTATTCCTTCTTTCTTTGTACTTTACAATTAATATACCTTCAAGGGTGACTACTTAACAAGCTCAACAAGATGTGAAACTTTGTTTACCATACCCAAAATTGTAGCGCTTGCTGCGTGTTCAACAACCTGATCTTTCTTAGTAAGACCCAGGCCTTTTACAACTCTGCGCTGATGTTCAGATGAACCGATTAAACTTCTTACAAGTTTAATTTTAATCATTTCATTTTTCTTATCTGTCATAATTTTATTTCCTTATAAATTTAATGTTAATACCTAATTAGTTTAAAAGTTCAGCCATTGTTAAACCACGCTTTTTAGCAACATCATTAAACGGTGTTAATGATTTTAAAGCTTCAATGGTAGCATTGGCTGCGTTTAGAGGAGACTTTGAACCTAATGATTTTGAAAGAATATTTTCAATACCCGCAAGTTCTAAAACTGAACGAACAGCACCACCTGCAATAATACCTGTACCAGCTGAAGCAGGTCTTAGCATAACTGCACCGGCACCTGACTTTCCTGTGATCGGGTGAGGAATAGTAGTTCTGAATATAGGTACGGTAATAACGTTTTTTCTACCGTCAGCAATAGCTTTTTGAATTGCAATAATAACTTCAGAAGCCTTAGCACAACCAATACCAACTTGACCTTTTTGGTTACCAACAATAACGATTGCTCTGAAACTTAATTTCTTACCACCCTTAACAACTTTTGTTACACGGCTGATTTGAACAACTCTTTCTGTCCATTCAGACTGAGGTTTTTCTTCAGTTGTTTCAATCTTTTGTTTTCTTGTGCGGCCTTTTCTGCCTCTTGAAGGTTTTTCTTCAGAAACTGCTTCTTCAATTGCAACTGTTTCTTCTGACTTCGCTTCTTCAGATACAGTCTCTTCAGCAGCTTCTACTGCTTTTAATTCTTCATTGTTTTCCATTGATTTTTACCTTTCTTGTAATTTTACTTCTAATGATTTAAATATTCATATTCTCCAACCATACTAGGTTGAAACCTTAGCAAATACGCCAAAATAAAGCTAATTAAAGCCACATGGAAATCGTATTTGAACTTTTTAACTTCTGACAGAGAAAATATATCTCAAAAAAAGCCCGCTGTCAAGCATAGTGTAAAGATATCCTAAGATTTTTCAGTTAATAAATAATCTAAAGATTTACCATAAAATTTTGCAAATTTGTGCGCATTTAATAAAGAAATTTGCTTATGTTTCCCGCTTTCGACATTTGAAACATAAACCGAACTCAAATCAAGACATTCTGCAACATGTTCCTGTGTTAAGCCTTTTTTTAAACGTTCTAACTTTATATTCAATCCAAAAATCTTGAGCAAATCAACTTTATCCATAGTTTAATTTTATAATCTTGACTTTATAAAATTAATCAACTATTATTTAAAAATATAAACTATTGTTTAAAAATGGAGGAATAATGAAAAACGCTTTTACTTTAGCTGAAGTATTGATTACTCTTGGTATAATAGGAGTTGTTGCTGCCATAACCATACCAACACTTATGGCGAATATTAGCGGACATAAATTTCGTTCACAATTCAAAAAATCTCTTTCTTCAATAAACCAAGCTATAAGAATGAATGTCGCAAAATACGATTATAACTTTGCATCAGTATCATCAAACTGTGTAAATGCAGGCTTTGACAACCCTGAAACGACAATGTCCATTTGTGCAATTTTTAACGGTTCATTGAGTGGTCATACAATTTCTGATTATACAAAACTTAAAGACTCAAAAGGAAAACTATATTACCAAGAACTATACAGAAAAGGAACAACACAAGATACTCTTATTAAAGAGCAGGGTGTAAATTTATATTATTATCAGCTGTCTGACGGTACCTTATTCGCTTTTCATGCTCCATTTGACGGGAACAACGTATCTTGCTCGCTAAATAATCGCAGCATTGAAGATGCAATGACCGACAGCAGGTTCCAAAAATATTGCATAGCATGGCTTGACGTAAATGGAATAAGTTTACCAAATAAAGAAGTAAGATGTTCTGATGAAAAATCTCACTCAAAGGATATCAATGCGGAGTGCATAGTTCCAAATACTCCAAAATTCATGGGAGATGTTTTCCCAATAGTCTTATATGATGATTCCGCATCCCCTGCTTCAGCTGCGGCTAGATACGTTCTAAACACTTCAAAATAATTATTTACCGGCTTGCCTCTTTGTGATAATATGGAATAAAAAGAGGGATAAATTATGGGACAAACTTTAGTTGAAAAAATTATATCAAATCATGCAGGAAAAACAGTTAAAGCAGGGGAACTAGTAATAGCAAAAGTTGATGTTTGTGCAGTACAAGACGGAACAGGTCCTTTAACTGTGCAAGAATTTAAAAAACTTGGAAAGAATAAATTGAATAATCCAGAACGCACAATTCTGTTTATAGACCACGCATCACCAAGTCCTAAAAAAGAACTGTCGAACATGCACACAACACTTAGAGATTTTTCGAAAGAATATGGGGCAGTTCTTTCTGAAGTTGGTTCCGGAGTTTGTCACCAAAGACTTGTAGAAACTTTTGTTAATCCCGGGGAAATTCTTGTTGGCGCGGATTCTCATACCTGTACATCCGGTGCGTTAGGTGCTTTTGCAACAGGCATGGGCTCAACTGATATAGCTGTAGCTATGGCACTTGGTAAAACATGGCTTAAAGTTCCTCAAACATTTAAAATAGTTGTCAACGGGAAATTCAGAGAAGGAATTTGTTCAAAAGACTTAATGCTTCATTTAATTGGCATGATTGGAGCAGACGGAGCAACATATAAAGCTCTTGAGTTCTGCGGTGAAACAATCGATAATATGTGCATGTCAGAACGTTTCACGTTAGCGAATATGGCAGTAGAGGCTGGCGCAAAATGCGGATTATTCGTACCTGATGAGAAGACTAAAGAATATCTGGTAACTCGAGGCAGAGGTGATAAATACAAAGCAATAAAACCCGATACCGATGCTATTTATGAAAGAATTATTGAAATTGATGCATCAACTATCGAACATACTGTATCATGCCCGCACACAGTTGATAACACTAAACTTGCTAAAGATTTAAATAATGTAAAAGTTCAACAAGTTTATGTCGGAACCTGTACAAACGGAAGAATAGAAGACATGAGATGTGTTGCAAATATATTAAAAGGTAAAAAAGTTCACAAAGATGTAAGAATGCTTATTTGTCCGGCATCTCGTGATGTTTATAAACAAGCTTTGCAAGAAGGATTGCTTGAAATCTTTATTGATTCAAATGCAACAATCCTACCACCAGGCTGCGGACCTTGTGTAGGAATACATGCCGGAATTTTAGCAGATGATGAAGTTTGCCTGACAACTCAAAATAGAAACTTCCAGGGCAGACTGGGCAACACCAAAGGCTATATTTATCTTGCCTCTCCTTATGTTGCAGCATATACTGCACTTAACGGGTATATCAGCAACAAATAACAAGTTCTTAAACGGATAACAACAAAAAATCCGCCAAAGCTGTATTCAGCTTTGGCGGTTCTTCTCTCTTAATGCTGTTTATATACTTTTCTCGTATACGTTTCAATATACGGTGTATCAATTTCAAATACATGAATTCTGCCCGGAGCTAAATCCACAGAGATCTCACCTTGCGATACCTGAAATTTACTTTCCTTGCCATATGATGGAAGCAGATTTACAAGTTTTTGATTTTCACGCAATGTTGGAATTTCTACTTTACATGCAACATTTCTATTCACATTTTTATTTGCAATAACAAGCAATGTACGACCTTTTCGATGACGGGCAAAAGCGATTACTTTATCTTGTTTATCACCTTTCTTATCCAATATAATATAAGAACCTCTCGTAATCACATCATTGTACTTATCTCTAAGTGCTAATGCTGCAGTCATAAATTTTCCAATTTCAGGATTGTCCCCACCCGGTTTTCTTGATAGGTTAAAAATATCCAGTTTATTTTGATGGACAGTCATTTCATGATTGTCGGTTCTGGTAAATTCAGAATGCTTGTCTTTATACCTGTAATCATACCCATCACCTGACTGGAACCCGTCTACAAAATACGGATTAAGCATCGGCAAAGTTGCCTGCAGCCCTGAGGTCAAATTACAGTAGACTTCACCACCGTGGAACATAGGAGAAATATCATCATGGGTAGCAAAAGAACCAATTAGAGATTTTCCTCTTTCTACCCTGTAAGACATATTAAGGTTATCAAGGACAAAATCATGCAACTCTTTTGAAGTATTCCACTCATGGAAAATATGATATTGCCCGTAATAAGCATCAAACCCTGCACGAAGAGAATCTTCCGGCCTGTCATAAGGCATATTTGCCTGAGGAGAAGCATCTTCATATGTGTAAGATTCCGCAAGCCATGCAAATTCAGGGTTGCGCTTCCTTGAATAAGGGATTATTATATCCCAGAATTCAACGGGTTTTGCTCTGGCAACATCGGCTCTTATACCGTCAACACCAGCATCTATCAGCATATCAACAAATTTTCTGTGATACTCTAATAATTCGGGATTTAAAGTTCTTTTACCCTCATCTTTCCATGGTTGAAACATTCTTATATCAAACCAGCCTTGAGGGGTTTTTGCCAAACCATTGCGTTCATGCGCCATAAGCTCAGGTTTTGCCAAATATAAATCATAAGATGCACAACTCGGCATATCTATCATTACCCTGAGACCTCTGTTATGACAAGCATCCACAAAAGCCTTGAACTGCTCATTAGCAGACCTTGGATCATTTTTATCCACCAGCATTGGGTCTATCTTTAACATATCTAACGGAGAATACACAGAACCTGCCGTCCCCATCGCATTACTTCTTCCAGGAGGATTTATAGGCAGAATATGGAGTGTATTAAAACCTTGAGCTTTAACTTCATCCAATCTATCTATAGCATTTAAAAATGTCCCATGCTGTTCATTTCCATCTATATATTCATTTCCATTGGTATCCTTAGCATTAAAAGTTCTTGGAATAATTGCAAGAATTTTTGCATTGTTTGACAAAAACAATGTTCTCAAATCATTCTTATAAGGTTTAACTGTCTCTGCGCTGATCCCGGAAGTCTTTTTAACAGTTGCAGAATTTATCATCGCAACATTATTCAGATACCGGGAGATTAAATTATTATCTTTTACAGAACTATCCATTAACGCTGATGTTTGAGCAGTAGATTTTTCTGGAGACTGAGGTTTAAGAGTATTAAGCCTTTGGGCAATTAAATTACTGCCTGACACATTCATCATATTACTTAACCTCCTTTTTGCGCGGCGGGATTTTCATTCTACCCATAAAGAACTGTGATAATACGGTTACACCAACTAATCCAGCACCGAGTTTACCAAATGTACTAAACCACTTACGACTGTTGAATGATTGGTTAAACAATTTCAAGAACATCTCATCCGGAGCACATCCTGTCAATAAGAATTTCAACTCGGAAGATGTATCTATACGTCTGCCATTAACCAGGTGGTACGGTTTTACGAAATAGAAATCTCCACCAAGGAAATCAAGCGCATTCTTTCTATAGTTTTTGAAATCCTGATAAAATACTGAATTACTGATTTTATTATTTGTATCTGAATGTAAATCCCATTCAAACATAAGTTTCATTACAGTGTCAAACGCATTTTTATCATTTGAACGCTCTGCAAGTTCGACTGCCTCATGTGTGCCTAAATACCTGTTGACAACCCTGCCATCTTTTGTTTCAATCTGTGAAAAATCTGTTTTGTTTGGATTTGGATTTCTATTCTGGAACAATTTGACAGCAAAATCAGATGAATGTCCTTCCAAAAGTGTTACCTTAGCAAGTTCAACAAGCTCCTCCTTAACTTCTCTAAGCATTGTTGCCGGAAGATATTTTGAAGCATCGATATCTGATATGTGTGAAATCTTATAATACATATCTGCCATATCGAGAATTCGATAGAATGAACTTTTGACCCCCTTTATACGATCAGACACAAAGCTTAGTTGTATATCACGCAAAGAGGTTTCTGTACTGTTGCCATACCCTACAAGGGTTTCAGCAGCATTAAACATTTTATTATTCTTTAATGACTCGGCAGCTTCGGTGTATGTTGAATTCACGCAGGAAGCATATGAATTTGGACTGTTATCACTGATATGCCCTAATTCTTCCTCCAATTTATCTAAAGATGCCATCTTATCGTGAAGCCCTGATAATAATCTGTCCATTTCAATGACAAATGCATTGTAGGAGTCTTTATTTGCAACAATATCTTCCAATTTATTCCTGAATATAGAACCCGCAATTTCTCTATCTAACCTTGCATGAGTAATTTCATCAGGCGTAAATTTCATTGTTTTCATCAAGGATTCAGTAATTTCATTCCAAGAATTTGCTAGTATAGTTTCAGGAGCTTGAGCAGCTTTTCTATATGCAAAATGATCAAGTACCAAAACTTTTGACCTGAATGAGCTCATAGTCGCAGCGGTATTTCTTAACACATTTACCATATCATCATTTAGTACTGCTGAAGGCTGAAATTTTAAGGCCTTAAATAATGCAGACTCTTTTCCGCGTTCACTGGAGTGAACCAATTGAGACACAAGGAATTTCAAATCCTTTACCTTTGGATCATATGGATTTTCGGCAGCAAATTTTGCAATGCCTTCATCCATCAGATTTTGAATTATTTTTGAATGCTCGGAAAAATCTTTTGATTCAGTATTTAACAAATTTTGCTGAGAAAAAACATTCATTATACGATCATTATCAGGAATAATTCTAGCTAAATCTTCCTCTGACAATGAAGCCTTTGCAAAAGTTGTTTTTATTAAGTTACGAACATTATCGATTGTTCCTTCTGAAAGATTATACTTATCCCCCACCGGTAATAATTCTCTTAAATCCTTTTTCAAAGCATTAGCAGTAACCGCATCCAAGCCCTCGGTCAAATTAGAGTGAACTTCCTTAAACATTTCTTCCGACAATGGTTTGCCCTTATTATCTTCCAGAAATTTTTCTAACTTTGCCTGATTCTTCGAAAAATCAAACTTTGCAACTTCCTGATTGAAGTTTGTGAGCATATCATCAGCATCTTTGTTTATTTTTCTATCCTGATACCTTGAAACTGATTTTTCCAAAGCGTTACATATCAAAGCACTCATTATAGGTGTAGCAAAACCAGCTGTCAGCATCCACATTGTATTATTTTGAAGAGCAATTTTGCGCATTTTTTCCTGAATAAACTCACGTCTGTTCGGAATATCCTTAGGAACTCTCATTCTATCCCCAATCTTATTTATTTCCTCATCAGAATACAAATCCCAAGGGATAAACTGGTGATCAAGATAGAACATTTTCTTTCTGCCAAAACTGTCTTCATATTGCTGCCTTACATTAACTCCATGGATAAGGTATGCCGGGATTTGCAAAAACAACTTCGGCCATAAATCCATTGCTCCAAAGAAAGAGCCAAGACCTATAAATTCAAAAACTTTTGTCATAGGTGTGGATTTTTTTGTAAATAAATAAGAAGCAATAGCAAGTCCGCCAAGTTTCATACCAACATCATTCAACCTGCCAAGTTCATGGTCATTTGCCTCACCCTTTGCTGCATGAACAAATGCATTCCAATCGTATTTCCAACCTTTTGCAATTTCTGACGGCATATCAAATAAAGTCGGTCTCACAAGCTTGCCATTACTTGGAAGAGGTTTAATAAAGGTACGATTAGCCAACTCCTTATTTACATCAAAATCTTTAACAGCTTTATCTGAATTATACTGCTGAACAAGCGCATTACCATTTATGTATGATTGAATTAAATTTGTTCTCATCTAACTCACCACACTTTCTTTACTTGAATCTATAACTTTTGCAGCAGTGTCCTTTGATGGCTTTTTGGTTAAATGCAGAGTATTTAACAGACCCGCTAAAGTAACTACAACCGCTGCTGCCATCAAGGCTTTACCTGAATGTCTTTCCACCTTTGAATAAGAACCCGCAGACCCTTTATACAATTCCTTTACGCTGTCAACAAAACTCTGCCCGAAAACTTTCAACGAATGTCCCAGTTCCTTAGGCTTCCAGAATTTTAATGTTGCAACCCTGAAATAATTTTCCCAGGGTTTTTGGAAGGCAAGAGCAACTGCTGTTGCCGCCCATAAATATGAAGACATACTCTTAGCCAATTTTGATTTTACCAAAACTTCCTTATAAATAGGTTTAACTTCCTGATCCGAATCATTTAAATTCTCACCCAACCCGTTTTTCTTGGCAATCATATCATACCGGTAATTTAAAGCTTCTCCCCTTTGCGGGTTCCCGTACAGCTGATCCCATCTTGGAAAATCTACACTTTCCCCGACCTTGTGGTACTCAATACTTGTTAAATTATAATCATCAGGATTTTCTTGAAGCATATAATTAACCTTGGCATACGGAAGTTCAGTATCTATCCCTGTTTTCCATTTTACAGGATATGTAATAAACGCTTTCGAAAGTTCTTTAAATATACCGTATAAAATTACTCCCATTGCCATTTTATTGCCAAGCTTACCAGCTTTAGATTCGGCAAACGCCATAAAATGCTTATTACTGGAATTAAATATTGATATAAGAGTCAAACTACCAATAATATAAGGAACATTACCCATTGTTAAAAACTCATAAAAATTAGAATTTTTACTCCCCGCAAGTCCTTTTGCCGGATAAATAGTAAAGGCTTTGGTTAATTTATCCATCCCGATCCGTGCACGGGTCGAAAAAGTATTTTCTAACAAAGTATCTCTATCGAATGTTGAAACACTTTCTACCCCTTGTTTATTTGATTTAAATGATATTTTCTTCTCACTAAAATTACTAACTGGTAATATCATGATAACTCCGCATTTTACATCATTAGAATACATGTCAAGATTATTTTTTGTTACTTGAGTTTGGTTATATTTAAAAATTTTATTTAAAAACGTTAAAAAACACTAAGGTGAATAAGCCCATTATTACACAATAGTAGGCAAAAATATTTAATGAAAATTTAGAAATAAATTTCATAAAATATTTTATACATAAATAGCCGACAATACCTGAGACAAATGTACCAACAAATATTGCTGTCCAATTATATGTTGCAGCTTCCGCAATATCAATTTTTACGATAGGATATACCATTGAGGCCCCCAATATTATAGGAATACTCAACAGAAACGAATATCTTGCGGAAGTTTGCCTGTCAAGTCCCAGAAAAAGTCCTGTTGCTATTGTCCAACCGGATCGAGAAAACCCCGGAAGTACAGCAAAACCTTGAGCCAAACCTATCAATAAAGCTTGTGACAAATTAACCTGCTGTGAATTTTCACCTCTTTTTTTTGATAAATACTCACTATAAAATAATACACCACCTGTTACGATTAACAAACAGCCGACAAGCGCAGGATGAAATACCAGGTGATTAGCTATTTCATTAAACGGCAGGGCTAGTACGATAGTCACAACAGTCCCTGCAATAATATACAGACCTAACTTTGCCTGAGGGTTTGAAAAATCTTTATTTCTAATCGCAAAAAACAAAGCCTTACAAATTTCCCAAACATCTCTCCTGAAAAATATCAAAACAGCAATCAAAGTCCCAAGATGGAGCATTATATCGAAAAACACTTCTTGAGTTGACTGCTCTGATATTGGTAAATTTTTAAATACTTTATAAAAATTCGATGTAAAAACCAAGTGTGCAGAACTTGAAACAGGTAAAAACTCACTTAATCCCTGAACAATCCCCATCAATATTGATTGTAATAAATTCATTTTTTAAAATCTCGCTTTCGGTTATTCTATTCTGCTTCAAAATAAGAGCAGCACGAAGTTTGGGTTTCCCAAACTGTTATCTTACTTAACTGAACAATTTTTTCTTTTAGTTTTGAATATATATAAGCTGATATCATTTCACTTGACGGACTTTCTCCTCTAAATTCAGGGAGTTCATTTAAATCCTTATGATCAAGTGTGTCTAAAACCGCATTTAACTCCTTTTTCAAAACTTTATAATCAATAAGAATATTACTTTTATTCAGAACTTCACCCTGAACGAAAGCCTCAACCATCCAATTGTGTCCATGTTGATTTTCACATTCTCCTTCATAATTTAGTAAATGATGTGCGGCTGCAAAAAAAGCCTGAGTTTTAATTTCATACATATTATATCCCCTTACCTATAAGTATATTAATCGTCATTTTGTACTGCGTCAAAAACAAAATCACACAACTCGCGGACAGCCCCTCTGCCCCCTGCGCGCTTTGCTTTAAAATTACAAATTTTCTGAACACAATCAACTGCATCACAAGGGCAAGCCGCTATTGCAGCTTTTTCTAAAATACAAATATCAGGTTCGTCATCTCCCATATAAGCTACTTGAGAAAACTCTAATCCATATTTTTCCATTATAGCTTCCAATATTGGAAGTTTGTTCTTAACTCCTTGAAAAACTTCAGTAACACGCAGATCAGAAGCCCGCCTGTCAACAGTACCGTTCCTTCTGCCTGTAATTATTGCCGTAACAAAACCATTCTTAGACATTTTAGCAAGCCCATGACCATCTTTTGCATTAAAAGTCTTGTATTCTACACCATTTTCATCATACGTAATGCTTCCATCAGTCATTACACCGTCTACATCAAATGCTAAAAGCTTTATATTTCGAGCCCTGTCTTTCAAATTCATCTTATGCAACCCCTGCTCTCAAAAGATCATGAACATGAATTACACCTACAGGAATATTGTTTGAATCAACTACAGCTAATGCTGTGATTGAAAACTTCTCCATAAGATTAAGTGCAGAAGCAGCATACGCATCTTCCGTAATATTTTTTGGATTAGCTGTCATTACATCTTTAACAGCCAAGTTCGCTGAATTTGGATATTTAATTATAGTTCTTCTAATATCACCATCAGTCAGAACTCCTGATAATCTGCCATTTGAATCTACTATCATTGCCATACCTAATTTAAATTCAGAAATAGTATTGATTACATCCGTAAAACTTTTTTTATCGGAAACAACAGGCATCTTATCTCCTGTTATCATCAAATCTTTTACCTTATAAGTTAGACCCTTACCCAGTTTACCTGACGGGTGATACATCAAAAAATCTTCCTTGGTAAAACCCTTTTTCTCCATTAGACAAACTGCTAAAGTGTCACCCATTGCTAAAGTTGCAGTGGTACTTGCAGTTGGAGCCTTTCCTAAAGGACAAGCTTCACGCTCTACGGAAATATCTAAAACTACCTCACTTGTTTTAGCCAGTGTAGAATTCAAATTGCCTGTCATACCAATCATAGGGCAACCAAACCTCTTAATTAGAGGCAGTAAATTCATTAACTCTTGAGTTTCCCCGCTATTTGAAATAGCGATAATAACATCCTCTCTTGTAATTACACCGGAATCTCCGTGTGTACTTTCAGCAGGATGTAAAAAATAAGCAGGAGTACCGGTTGAAGACATTGTAGCAGCGATTTTTTTACCGATTAAACCGGATTTTCCCATTCCAGTAACAATCACACGCCCTTTACAATTATATAAAATATCAATAGCTTTATCAAAAGCTTCTCCAATATTGCTCTTAAGTCTTAAAACTGCATTTGCTTCAATCTCTAAAACTTCCTTTGCAAGTTCATTTATTTTACTTAATGTCATAGCCGCCATATCCACCTCACTTAACTCATGAAAATTATATAACAAATATCCTACAAATAAAGTATCTTTACGATATTTTTATCATTAAAGCGGAAAATCTGCCGAATTTATACATAAGAGAGTTACATATGGATAAAAAATTTAAAATTTCTACAAAAAAAATAAATAAAAAAGAAATACTTGAAAAAATTAAAAGCTATAATAACGAAATTATAGACCTATCAGATTTAAATATATTTGAGGCAGCTAAAACAATAATTATGATATCTGCCTACGGCTCTTACAAAAGTTCAAGTAAAAGATTCAGATATAAAGTTTCTACCCCGAATATTCAAAACCTATTGAATGAGATTCCGCTTAACGGTATAATTGAACTGGTTTAAAAATGCAATATTTACTGTTCGTTGTAAACTAGTTTTTTACGCAATCCCCACTGTATAAGAGTTAAAACAAGAATTATAAAAAATAAAACATAGGCAATAGCACTTGCTTTTCCGACATTAAAATACTCAAACGCATTTTTATATATAGAATACACCAAAACATTGGTGCTGTCGAAAGGTCCACCCTCAGTCATTAAGTAGATTAAATCAAACACTTGAAATGAACTTATAGCCGTAATTATTATCACAAAAAAAATTGTCGGAGATAACAACGGCACCGTAACACGCCAAAATGTATCCCAGACTCCTGCACCATCAATTTTTGCAGCCTCAAAAATACTATCGGATACCGCAGAAAACGATGATAAAAAAATTATCATGTTATATCCAATAAGTTTCCAAACAGAAACGATAATTAATGCGCTCATTGCAAATGCTGAATCATAAAGCCAGTTAATATGAATTTTCAACACCTGATTTAACAACCCGATATTGGGATCAAATATCCATGTCCAAACAATTCCGACAACCACCATTGGTGTTATAAACGGTAAAAAATAAGCAGTTTTAAAAAACTCTGTCCCCCTGATTTTAGAATTTAATACAGCCGCAAGGATAAGCGGAATAATTACCCCCAGAACAGAAGTCGACAACGCAAATACAACAGTATTCTCTAGAATTTTATAAAATAGCTTATTTGAAAGTAGTTCTTTATAATTGTCTAACCCGACAAATTTTACACAACTGAGCAAATCCCACTCTGTAAAACTTAAACCAAATGAACAAATTACAGGAATTATAATAAAAATAAAAGTTCCTAATATTGCCGGCAGAATAAAAATCCAAGCGGTCATGCTATGATTATTCAATAGTTTTTCAACAAGTTTGTTCATGGTATGATTCTATTATATTCAAAAGATTGGGAGATGTGAATTATGCAAAAATACGAACACGCATTTGGCAAGAATGATATAAGAGGAATTTACAAGGATGATATCACAGAAGAATTATTCTACAATATTGCATTCGGGTATGTAAAATGGCTCGAAGAACAAAGTAAAAAAACTCCGCAAAACTTAAAAATAAGTGTTTGTATGGATGCAAGATTACATTCACCAGCACTTAAAGATGCATTAATTAATGGACTCATCAAATCTAAAGTAGGACATATAGAAGACCTCGGTCTTGCTCCAACACCCATCGGATACTATTCTGAAATCGCCCATAATCTTGACGGAGCGATGATTATTACAGCAAGCCACAATCCAAAAGAATACAACGGACTTAAAATGACATTCAACAAACAAACCTTGAATGAACAACAAATTAAAGAAGTAAAAGAATTAACCTTCAAAAATTGGAGTCCTTTGCCCACTCAATTGAAAAAATACAATTATTCGACAGAAATATTACCTGAATACGCAGCCGAAATGAATAAAAAGTTCGGAAATATCGGCAAAAGTATAAAGGTTGTAGTAGACAGTGCGAATGCAACAGGTGGAATTATTGGACCTGATGTGTATAAACAACTTGGCTGTGAAGTTATTGAACTATTCTCGGAGCCTGATGGTAACTTTCCAAATCATCACCCTAATCCGAGTGACTTAAAAACACTAAAAGCCCTCTCTGAAACTGTTATTAAAGAAGGTGCGGATTTTGGTATAGCGTTTGACGGTGATAGTGACAGAATTGGGGTTGTTGATTCGAAAGGAAAACCTCTGACAGGCGACAAATTGCTTTTACTCTATGCCATGGATATAATCGGTCAAAAGCCTACGGTTGTATCTGAAGTTAAGTGTTCTCAGGTACTGTTTGACACTATCAATGACGCCGGCGGAAATGCCGTTATGTGTAAAACAGGACACGGTTACATCAAAGATAAAATGAAAGAAACAAACGCAATTTTAGGCGGAGAAATGAGCGGACACACATTCTTTAAAGATCGTTACTACGGATTTGATGATGCTGTTTATGCCGGCTGCAGAATGATTGAAATTGTAGCAAAACATAAAAAGAAAGATCCAAACTTTAAATTAGAACAACTTTTAACCCCTTTTGATAAAGTATTTACAAGTGATGAAGTCCGCTTTCCATGCCCAAACAACTTAAAAAAAGAAGTTCTTGAAAAAATGAAAGATTGCGTGAAAAATAATCCGGAGATGTTCGGAGCAAAAATTAAAGACATCGTTACCTATGACGGAATGAGAATTGTTTTTTCAGGGGGATTTGCTCTAATCAGACAAAGTAATACAGAACCTGTATTCACCCTACGTTTTGAAGCAAATACAAAATCTGAATGTGAACAATTCAAAAATTGCATGATAAATAAACTTGAAGAGATTTTAAAAAATAAGTAACTTTAACAACTGTAAACAAAGAAAAAGGTCATATAAATGACCTTTTTCTTGTTATTTATCATATTGACTAAACTCTTTAGCAGTTTCCCTCCATTCATCTTCAAGTACACTATAAGCATGACTCCAGAATTTTTCTATAGCATAAGTTTCACGTTCATCCTTATGCAAAATATGAACAACAACATCCCCATAGTCAATTAAATTCCAACGATTCTTTAAATCATTTTCCTGACGCATTGGAAGCCTTGAAAAATTAACTTTAACTTTATCTTTCACTGTTTCCATCAAAGCCTTAACCTGAGGAGTTGACTCGCCTGTAGCTATTACAAAATAATCTGCAAGAGAAGAAACATTACTAATATTCAATATAGTAATATCTTTTGCCAATTTATCATCCAAAAACTGCGCTACTATGCACGCAAAGTCGTGAGAATTCAAATCTTTCAAAACTATTTTAACCTTTCTTACTGTATCATATCAACACGGCGCTTATGACGACCGCCTTCAAAACCTGTCTTAAGCCAAATATCTACGATATCCAACGCTAAATGCTCTCCTATAACACGTTCACCGAGGCATAAAACATTCGCATTGTTATGTGCTCTGGAAACTCTCGCAGAGTAAGTATCACAACACAAAGCGGCTCTTATACCATGAACTTTATTAGCTGCAATTGACATACCAATACCTGTTCCACAAATTAAAATTGCTCTGTTCGCTTCCCCTGAAATAACTTTTTCTGCAGCTTTTCTGGCAATCTCAGGATAATCACAAGATTCAGGAGTATATGTACCAACATCCACAAACTCAATGTTTCTTGCATTTAAATAATCAATCAAAGCTTCTTTGTAACGAAATCCTCCATGATCAGAACCAATTACAACTTTTAAATTTTCCATAAATAAACACCTCATACAAGCTAATACATAAATTCTGTATATTTATTGTACAATTTATCAGAAAAAAAGTAAACAATATTAACAAAATATGAAACAGAAAAAAAGAGGCGTTGTACGCCTCTTATAAAAATGGAGTTTAATATTTCTAATTCTATGAACTGCTCACCATCTGCATTGCCTGCTGCAGAAGGTCCTTGTTGGAAGAAATTAATTTGTTAACAACCTCCATCTGCATTTTTGCCATTTGATAATATGAAATATTTCCCTTAAAATCAGCATTTGAAAGTTCAATTAATCCTGAACGAATCTCACCGCAGCCGAGAACGGGTTTACCGGATTCTTCAGTTTCTAAAAACAGTCCGTCTTTATATTCATAAAGCCCTGCCGAATTGTGAAAATTTCTTGTTGTAATTCTATATAACGGAACAACTTTTTTACCGTTCTCAGCTTTACCAACAATTGTTCCATCATTTTTGATTTCATATTCATCATATTTACCAAGATATTTACCATTGTTCGGATCAATCCACAATTTTATACTTGTTGTCGGAATATCCAAAGCCCCGCCTTTTAAAGCAGTTTCTTGATACAAATCAGCACTGATAGGCTTTGTACCCTGCATAATTTCACCTTTATCGTTTAAAATATATCCTTGAACAGTATTACCATTTTTAGCACGATAAACACCCTCACCATCAAATGTAAATTCTCCCAGACGAGTATAAACACTACGTCCCTCCGGAGTTTTTGTAAGGAAGAAACCCTTTCCTTCTAAAAATACATTATCCTTTGAGGTCCCCGGAGTTGATTTCCCCTGACCCATGTTTTTTTCATAGTCATCGTTTATAGCTCCGCCTAAAAAAGTTTTAAAGTTAACTTTCTTTTCTTTAAAACCCGGGGTATAGATGTTTGTCATATTATCAGAAATTACATCTATCCAGTTAACAGTTGCATATTGGGTATTAATTGCCGTAATAAAAGCATCGTTCATATAACAAAAATCTCCTTAATCTTGTTTGTTTCTTCTATTTTCTTTTTGCTGCTTGCTGCCCCTGTTTGAATAAGATAGGTCAGTATACGGTAAGTCATTTTCATTAAAAGTAGCCTTAAGATTTTCAATATTATTCCTTAAGTACTGCTCTACAGCCCTATCCCCGGGGATAAAGTTAGCAGAAATAGCCCCGTCTTTTCCAATTCGCAAAATCACAGAAACATTTTGATCAAAATCAATTCTCATAGGTTGATTTGTTTCTCTCGCGTTGTTTAAGGCATTCAAAAGTGTTTGGGAAATCTGAACATTTTGCTTAACTTCCTTTACATCCGCTCCTTGATTTAGCATGGTTTGAGCTTGAGAAACCACATTTTGCATTGAAACATCATTATTTTGAGCTAAATTAATAAAAAAGTCAGCATCACCTTTAGTCATAGAAATATTATTAGAAAAATCAAAAGACATCATACCAACAGCCCTGCCTGTTTCTGAAGTAGAATTAAGTCCCTGAAGCGCAGAAGCAGAATTAATCATCTGACGTAAATCATTTGAAAGCATAGAATTAATATCGTTAATAGACATAGATGCAAATCTACTGTAATCAATACTTCCATCTAAAGTTAATTGCTCATTATCATTTACTGATAGGGAATCTTTTGAATCAACTGCAGCATTATCTTTTTTAGATTCTGAATTTTCTGACTTATCAGAAACTTCATTCACTTTCTGGTCAGATTTTTCAACATCTTTAGCATCCTTTTTCGATTCTGTTGAAGAAACCTTATCCATCTCTTCCTTAAACGAAGAGTCAGAAGCTGATTTTTTAGCATTATCAGAATTTGAAGCACTTGAAACCTGAGAAGATGATGCTGAACTGCTCACACTTGAAGATGATGATGTTGTTGTTGCTGCATTAATACTCATTTTAATTACCTTCTATTTCTTCTAACTGTTTTAATAAATCTCTTTCTTCTTCCTCGATGCGCTCCTGGCTTTGTTTAAAGAACCTCGTAACACCGAGCTCGGAAAACTGTTTCAACTCTGCGGCTTTTTCTTCCGCCAAGTATATCTCTTTATTTTTTTCTTTATGCTTCTCTAAAACCTTAACGGCTTGCTCACACTTTACGAGCTTTGCAATTTCAATATCCAGCTTCTGCTGCAATTCTACTCTGACTGCCTCGAGTTGTTCTGCTTTTGCCCAGAGATGTTTTAGAAAATTATCATATGATTCGTACATTAATGGATCTGCACTTCTCATACCTTCTTTAGTATCCAGGATATCCTGATTATTTTTTTTTATATCCTGTTCTGCCTGATAAACTGCCTGTTGAGCCTTTTGAACCCGCATTCTCTGCTCTTCTTTTTGATTTATACGAAAATCCAAAATCTTCTGCAATCTATATCTGAATGGCATTGCTTACTACACTTTCTTGACTCATTATGTCCTATTTTTCAAGAGTAATAAACATCTAAACGTATGAGATTGTTTTAATGATACTAAATAAAAAGTCAACAAAAAACCCAGAACTAAATAAATCCTGAGTTTTTAGTTATTAAATTTAAACTATCTGCTATTCATCAGTTTCAACAGGAGTATTCTGTTCTACAACCTGCTGCTCATGCACAGACAATGCTATTCTTTTATCTGAAGGATTGAATTTTAAAATATAAGTACTAATCTTATCCCCAACTTTAATAATTGTTTTTGTTTCATTTTGATACTCAACAACCTCGTTGTGCGGCAACAGAGCTTCCACACCCGGGAACACTTCTATAAATGCGCCAAAATGTTTTAACCTTGTAACAATACCTTCAACCTTATCGCCTTCTTTAATATTTTTGGCTGCTTCAATCCACGGATCCGGCTCCAGATTTTTCAAACTCAAAGAAACCCTCTGTTTTTCGTGGTCAACAAGAATTACCTCAACATCAATTTTATCACCTACTTTTAAAATATCTGTCGGGTGATCAATCCAACGCCAAGAAAGCTGAGAAAGCGGAAGTAACCCGTCAAGTCCGCCAAGATCAACAAATGCACCAAAATCAGTAATTCTAACAACTTCACCTTTCACTACCTGACCGGCTTCAATTTGCGAGAAGATATTCTTCCTTGCTTCCTCCACAGTATCTTCATAAACCTTCTTGTTTGAAAGAATGAAATTATTTTGCTGAACATCCAATGTTAAAATTTTCAATTCTAATTTTGAACCAACTTCAATTTCAGATTCCCTTGCTCGTAATTGTGAAGAAGGAATAAAACCTCTGACCCCAGAGACTTCAACAAGGACACCGCCTTTAACAACATTAAGAACTGTTCCTAAAATTGTCTCATCAGCCGCTTTAGCTTTTTCAAGTTCTTTCCAGGCATATGCAAAATCAACTTTCTTTTTAGAAAGTAAAAATTTACCATCTTCATCCTCTTCTCTTATGATAAGGAACTCACCTTCTTGACCCTTTTGAAATTTACTTTCAAGACTTTCACCTTTTTCAACAGCCTCATAAGCCGGAATAACGGCAATTGTTTTTGCACCGATATCAACCATAACTCCCTGACTGTCAAAACCACAGACAATCCCTTTTACAAGATCACCTTTTTGAAACTTATAGTCATACTTATCCAATAATGCCTCAAAATCTAATTCTGATGTTTCCTTTTTTGTTACCATAATTAACTCCATTGTCAATACAGACACTACCATTCTTATTACGAGAATAATACTAACAGATTTTTAATAATATGTAAAGGTTTATAACTTTTACTTAATATTTTGCAACTTATTTAACTTTTCCAACGTTTTGAAAAACATATTTTCAACAGATTCTAATGTTCCTTGACATCCAAATGCATTGACAATAAACCACTTATCTCCACGTTTGTGTTCTGTAATACAACTGAAGCTGTCATCCATTAAATTTATCTTCACACGCTCTAAAGAATTGATATTGACAGTATAATCAGATACTGCCGGAACAAATTTATCAGTAATTCTCATTGCGCGGTCTTTCATAACACGATTTGCAATAGCTGATGCAGTATCTGCAGTAAGAGACAGATTTTTGATATTCATTATTATTCTCCTTTGTGAGAAAATAAAAACACGTAAAAATATATTTTGCTAGTAAAAAACTCCCGGGGAAACGGGAGTTTTTTACAATCTCTATAAGTTCAATCATCCCTTCAATGATAAAACCAGTTCATTTATAGCTTTTTCCTGAACAAGAATCTCTTCTATTCTGTCCTTTGTTTGCTGAATCAAATCAGCTCTTGCATTAGCAACAAATTTAGGATTATTTATCCTGCCTTCCAGCGATTTTCGTTCACCTTGAAGTTTTCCCAATTTCTTTTCCTGCCTTGCAATTTCTTCATTAAAATCTATAAGATTTTCCAAAGGTATTACAATTTTTGAAGCAGACACTACAGCTGTTGCTGATTTTCTAGCAGCCGGGATTGAGTCATCTGCGTAAGAAATATTTTCGACTTTTGCCATACGTTTAATATAACTTTCAATAGCTTTAAATATAGGTTTTTCAGAATCAACAGCTCTTATTTCAATGTCAAATTTTATTGACATTGCTATATTGAAACTTTGACGGACATTTCTCAATGATTTGATTGTTTCAAACACTAATTCCATCTCACGCGCTTCAGATGGAAATTCCAAAGCATCATTGTATACAGGATAATCCGCAACCATAATAGCCTTATATGGGGTTTCTTTCGGAATTAATTGCCATACTCTTTCCGTAATATGAGGCATAATCGGATGGAGAAGACGTAATGACATATCAAGAACATAACGTAACACCCTTTGCGTATTAAGCTTTGATACCTCATCCTGTAATTGAACCTTAGCAATTTCAACATACCAGTCGCAATATGAATTCCAGAAGAAATCATACAGTATATGAGCAGTTTCGCCGATTCTGTAGCTTTCAATATTTGAATTAACTTCTTTTGCTACCTTATTTAATTTATCTAAAATCCATTTATCTGCAATAGTTAATTTTGAATAATCAATATCATTATTATCAACACCATCAAGATTCATCAAAACAAATCTTGAAGCATTCCAAATTTTATTAGCAAAATTTCTGCCATACTCAAATCGCTCATCACTAACCTTGATATCCTGTCCGCCATAAGTACACAAAGAAGTCATCGTAAATCTTAAAGCATCACAACCGTACTTATCAATAATAACAACCGGATCAATAGTGTTCCCTTTTGATTTAGACATCTTTTGCCCCTTTTCATCACGGATCAGTCCGTGAATATACACCGTAGAAAAAGGAGCTTTACCTGTGAATTCAAGACCCATAGTAATCATTCTTGCAACCCAGAAAAAAATAATATCAAATCCAGTTACAAGAGTTGTAGTAGGATAGAATTTTTTAAAATCTTCGCTATCGGTATTTGGCCAGCCCATAGTAGAAAACGGCCACAAACCTGAAGAAAACCAAGTATCTAAAACATCAGTTTCCTGCTCCCAAACTGACGGATCCGGATTTTCTTTAGCCACAATCATTTCACCCGTTAGTTTATTGTGATAAGCCGGAATCTGATGTCCCCACCACAACTGGCGTGAAATACACCAATCTCTGATATTTTCCATCCAGCCGAGATAATTTTTTTCCCAACGTTCCGGAATAAATTTAATTCTTCCGTCATTTACTGCAGCTATGGCCTCTTTTGCCAAAGGTTTCATCCTTACAAACCACTGTTCTGAAAGTAACGGCTCAATAGTTGTACCGCAGCGTTGACATTTACCAACATTATGCTCATGCTCTTTTACACGAAGCAGTGAATGATTATCATCAAGCATTTTAATAATTTGTTTACGAGCCTCGTAACGGTCAAGTCCATGAAGATTACAAGGAACTTCACCGCAAGCTTTCATCTTACCCTGTTCATCTATTACCCAAATTGGAGAGAAATTGTGACGTTTCCCGACTTCAAAATCATTCGGATCATGAGCTGGAGTAATTTTAACAGCTCCAGTACCAAAGGTTTTATCTACGTATTCATCGGCAATAATAGGGATTTCTCTGCCGGTTAGAGGAATAACTACCGTTTTACCAATAAGTTCAGAATATTTATGATCAGACGGGTGAACAGCTATTGCAACATCACCGAAAATTGTTTCAGGACGTGTTGTTGCAACAATAATAGCACCGGATTCACCTTTTAGTGGATATGAAATTTCCCATAAATGACCCTGTTCTGTTTCATATTCAGTTTCCACATCCGAAATGGCTGACTGACATCTTGGACACCAGTTTACAATATAAGCTCCCTTGTATATCAATCCCTTTTCATAAAGCCTTACAAAAACCTCTTTTACCGCGTCAGAACACCCTTGATCAAAAGTAAATCTCTCACGGGATCTGTCAAAAGATGCACCTAACCTTTTACACTGATCAAGAATTCTTGATTTATGAGCATTTGCCCAGTTCCAAGTCTCTTCTAAAAATTTTTCACGACCGATGTCATGACGAGAAATACCTTGTTCTCGTAACTTCTTCTCCACAACATTTTGAGTCGCAATTCCGGCATGGTCTGTACCTGGCACCCATAAGGTTTCATAACCGCTCATCCTATGATAGCGAACGAGAATATCCTGTAATGTTTCATCTAAAGCATGCCCCATATGCAGTACGCCGGTTACATTTGGAGGAGGTATGACTATTGAATACGGTTTTTTAGGGCTTTTTGCGTCAGCCCTGAATAAATCATTTTCTTCCCAAAATTTATAAATACTTTCTTCTGTTTCACCTGCGTTATAAACAGTAGGCAAGTCATTAATATTCGTAGCTAGCATATTATTATCCTCTTTTTACATCATATAATATAAACAATAGCACAAAAAAATTTACAAATTTACATATGTAACAAAAATTGTCAATTATTGAAAAAGAGATTAAAATGATGTATAATAATAGAATAGGATACAATTGATTTTATATGGAGTTTGAGTATGAGGATGAATAATAAAAAACGAGCTTACACTTTAGCAGAAATAATGGTTGTAGTGCTTGTTTTGACTATTATATTTGCAGCATTTGCACCATTTTTCACCAAAAGGAAAATGTCTAAATTGAGCAGTAAATATTCGGTTTGGGAATATTCTGACCCAATTTCATTGGATGCATACTATGATCCCGGAGATCCAAGCTATACAGGTCAGTTATTCTTCGGGATAACCCCGAATGGGAAAGCTGATGTAGGGACGGTATTTTTGCCATCAGCTAAGATTGTGCTCCGTTCTACGGAAATATCAGCTGATGATTCTCCAAATAAAATGCAGCGTCACATCCAATTTAGATATGGCAGAACTGCTACCACAGATCATGGGAAATTTGCAGGTTCGTGGGTTATGAATACCCAAAATGCGCTTATGGGCAGCAGTTACAACAATATGTTAACAGACATTGTAAATGGGGCAAAATATAACACTGCAATTGGCTATAACGCTCTTGATCAAATTACTCAAGCTAGAGGAAACACTGCAGTTGGTTACGGGGCACTGAATTCAGTGACGACAGCTCAATATAACACTGCTGTAGGTTATATGGCCGGAAGTAACGGCGGGAATACTACCGGAAACACATTGCTTGGGGCTTATTCCGGAGCGAAGGCATCTTCAAGAAGCACCTTAATTGGCTACTATGCAGGTTATTCTGCAGGAAATAATGATACCTACCTAGGTGCATTTGCTGGTGAAAAAGCCAGTGGTCCATCAAACACAGCTCTTGGGTATAAAGCATTATATAAAGCCAGCGGCAACAAAAATATTGCTCTTGGGGTGGGAGCTTTAGAAAATTTAACAGGAGGTTCAAACAACGTTGCTATAGGTTATAAAGCATGCTCTAACTTAAAAACATCATCCAACAAAACTTGTATCGGGGCAAATTCAGGTCCTCGATCAGGTACGGCATCTGATAATTACCTTAAAGTTATTAATGGTAATGATACGGCAGAAAGAACTTATATCGGCAGCCATCCTAAGTATTATACGGGAGACGCTGTTTTGGAAATTCACAACCTTGAAGGAAGTTTTTCTCCAGGGATGTCTAGTATCGCATCAAATCAAGGTGGCAGCGTATCAAATACAACAACTGTTATCAACGGTAACCTTATAGTAAGAGGGCGTCCATATTTTACAGTCGGAGGGAAATTACAGCACTTCCATGATTCTAATAAAGTTGGAGACGGTATGTATTATTACGGATATGGTAAGAGTCCTCAATATTACGCGGTATGCTCAACTTATTACGAAAGTTATAACTTTGGCAATTGTGTTAACTTAAATACATCAGATAGAAGATTAAAAAATATCGGAACATTAAATAATTCCGGATTGGATGAACTTAAAAAACTTGAAATTTATAATTATACTTTTAAAAATGATCCGAATAAAATCCCTCAAGTCGGTGTTATTGCCCAACAACTGCAAAAAGTATTCCCTAATTCCGTAGTTGAAGGAGATGACGGATACTTGAGAATAAAATGGGATGAAATGTTCTATGCTGCAATTAATGCTATAAAAACTTTGGATAGAAAAGTCACAGCATTAGCCGAACGAATCACAAAAGTTGATACCAAAATATCTAAGTTAGAAAAAGAGAATATTGAACTTAAAAATCAAGTAGACAGAATATCAGAAAGAATTCAAAAACTAAAAGCTCAATAAATATTTAAAAAATTAAAGCCGCCGCTTCATGTTGAAGCG
>CABUAQ010000015.1 GCA_902489575.1 uncultured bacterium | reverse complement strand
ACAAAATTACAGACAAAAAAATATTCAATTTTATAACAGCTTTATTAGTATTATTCAGTTATGTGATTTTTTTAAACTTTAAAGGAAATAATCATTGGGGATTATATAAAGATATGATAAATGTTGGGATTTTAAGAGGAATTGGAGGTTTGGGGTTTGGATATTTCTTAGCAATGTTATATCAAAATAAATTTTTAAAAAATTGCACAAATAGAATTAAAATTATTTTAACCGGTTTAGAAATATATTTATTAGGTTTTTTGGCATATTATTTGTTGCTCTGTGGTAAAATTCCTGGTAAATCAAACTTTTTATTTATATTAACTTTTGGAATATTGTTTTATTTGTTCTTAATTAGAGAGGGATATCTTTCAAAGCTTTTTAATAACAAAACATTAGGATTACTTGGTAAATATTCTTATACAATTTATATAATACAATTTATTGTAATGACAGTTGAAATATACGTTATATCTTAATAATTTAGAATACGTAAAAGCACATGCTTCTGTTGTATTTTGTTTCCAAACTATTGTTGTAATAATTTCAGGAATTTTAGTGTACTATTTTATTGAACAACCTATAACAAAATTCTTAAACAAAAAATTTTTATCTTCAACAAAACAACCAGTGCAAAAATAAAAGTTTTGTGATATAATGCCACTATATGTTTAAAAAGGAGATTTATTATGCATACAGAAGAAAGAACCTTTATAGCAGTAAAGCCTGACGGGGTTCAAAGAGGGTTAATCGGGGAAGTTATTAAAAGATTTGAAACAAAAGGTTTCAAAGTGATTGGGCTTAAAATGCTTCAAGTATCCGATGAACAGGCAAGAGCTCACTATGCTGAACACGAAGGTAAACCGTTCTATCCAAGACTTATCAAATATATTCAAAGCGGACCTATTATTGCAATGGTTGTTCAAGGCTATAATGCAGTTGCTGGGGCAAGACATATTATGGGGGCAACCGATCCAAATACTGCAGAAGTTGGAACAATTAGAGCAGATTTTGCTCAAGTAAAAGAATATAATATCGTACACGGTTCTGATTCTGTTGAAAGCGCAGAAAGAGAAATTAAAATTTACTTTAAAGAAAACGAACTTTTTTCTGATGGAAAATGTATGTCAGAACTTGTTGTTGAAAGTTTAGACGCTGAATAAAATATTATGCGTTATATTGCGAACGCGGGGTAGTAAATATACCCGTCATTGCGAACGCGCAGGGCAACTGTGGTAATCATCTTTTTAGCTTATGTTGCTTATTTTGTTTTAAGATTTTTTCAAGCTTTTTGCAACAATATCATTTCCCCTCCGGATTGCTTCACATATGTTCGTAATATTATTTGCCGCACGGGCACTTTGCCACTAACTTGTAGCACTTCTTACTACTACAATTCAGCTCCACAAGGGTTCTCGCCGTGGGTAAATATATCCGTCATTGCGCGGGAACATTGTGACCGCGGCAATCTACTTCTTTTGTTAATGTTGTTGTATTGATATTAGAACCTTAGTAGGGATTATATCTTTCTAAACATTGATTTTAAATAATCTTTTAATCCCTTTTTTACTTCTTCAACTGTTTCCGGTTCGTCGCTTATTTCATCTGATGTTGATGAAGCTTCTGCATGTTTAGCTTCTTCTTCCACAGAAATTCTTTCTTGACCTTCTTCATTATCAGAATCTTCCGGTTCAGAATCCAGAGGCATTGTCATATCGATAAGACTTCTCAGTTTATTTTTTTTACGCGGGGCATCTTTTTTAGCTTCGTCTGCTTCACCTTCTATAGCAATAGATTTGTTTTCATCTTCAGGTTTTATCAATGCACTCATTGCAATCCAGATCTCTTTTAAATCTGCAATAACCGTACTGCTGCCAAGCCATTTCCTTACATATTTTTCATCAGGGCCAAGTCCGCCGTCTGTTTTTGTCCCGTCTGCAATGTTAAATGTTGCTTCGGATATTCCGATACATACAATAACGTTTGGAAAGTGTAATCTCGTTTCCATTCTCAATTTTAGGTTATTATATTTTGTGATGTTCATATTAGTTGCGTTATGAGCATCTTCTTGTGATTTGATAATATATGTTTGTAGTTTTACTGCTAATTCGTGAAGTGTTTTCATAATAATCCTTTTTGTTAGTTTTTGTTTTTATTTTTTTGCTCCAAATCCTTTTTGAAACCTTCAAACCTTGTTCGTTTTCGTTGAAGTTCCTGACGTTTAGTTTTATCAATACCGGTACCTGTCATATCAACATTTAATTGATCGTTTGCTGTTTCTGCTCTTCGTAATCGAACAGTTGCGGTTGATTTTTTAGAGGCGTCTTCTTCTGTTTCGGCTGCAATTGCTTCTTTCAATATTTTCCAGTGAGATTCGAGTTCTTTGTGAATGTTTGTTCTGTCACTCCAGCGTTTTACATAACCATCTTCACTGCCCAATCCGCCTTCTAATTTTTTGCCGTCGGTTATAGAAAAACAGGCTTCAGAAATTCCAATTGAAACAAAAAAATGAGGTTCTGCAATTTTTTTTGGATCCATATATACTTTTAGGTTATTGTATTTGTAAGCATAAGATCTGGCATCCCCGTATTTGTCAGCCATAGCATTGATTAAAAATTCGGTTAAACTGTTGTCAAATTTTGAAATAGAGTTAGCTTTTGCCATAATATTTTTCCTTTAATTGTTAAGACTGTGAATTGGTGCCGGAATTCTTCCGCCCCGTTGTACAAATGTTGTGGATGACAGATTATTCACCGGCATAATCGGTGCTTCACCCAAAAGTCCACCGTAGGAAATTTTATCTCCTACTTTTTTCCCGTGAGCCGGAATAATTCTGACTGCTGTTGTTTTTTTATTAATCATACCTATTGCCATTTCATCTGCGATAATTCCTGCAATTATATCAGATGGCGTGTCACCCGGAATTGCAATCATATCAAGTCCTACCGAACAAACAGATGTCATAGCTTCCAGTTTATCAAAGACAAGATAGCCTTTAGCTGCGGCTTCAATCATTCCTGCGTCTTCTGATACAGGAATAAATGCTCCGGATAATCCGCCGACGTGTGAACTTGCCATAATTCCACCTTTTTTTACAGCATCATTAAGCATTGCAAGTGCTGCTGTTGTTCCGTGAGCTCCTGCATGCTCTAAGCCCATTGCCTGAAATATTCCAGCGACACTATCTCCAGGAGCCGGAGTTGGTGCTAATGATAAATCAATTACTCCAAACGGAATATCGAGTCGTCTGGCAAGTTTTCTCCCGACAAGTTCTCCTGTTGATGTTATTTTAAATGCAATTTCTTTAATCTTATTAGCAAGTTCACTCATATCAGCATTTTTTGGTAATGCTTCAACAGCTGCTCTAACTACACCCGGACCAGAAACCCCAACGTTTAGTGCACATTCCGGCTCACCGATCCCGCAGAATGCTCCTGCCATAAATGGATTATCTCCCGGAACATTGCAAAATACTACTAGTTTTGCTGCACCTATGCCGTCACGATCCGCAGTTAATTCAGCTGCTTTTTTGATTATTTTTGACATTTTTAAGACAGCGTCCATATTTATTCCCGCTTTTGATGAGGCAAGATTGATTGATGAACAAAGTCTTTCAGTTGAAGCCATTGCTTGAGGAATACTTTCTATTAAAAGTTCATCTCCTCTAGTACAGCCTTTTTCAACAAGGGCGGAAAATCCTCCGACAAAGTTCACGCCTACTTCTTGAGCTGCTTTATCAAGAGTTTTTGCGATTTTAACGTAATCGGGGTTTTTGCAGGATTCTCCTATGAAAGATATTGGAGTTACTGCAATTCGTTTGTTTATAATCGGGATAGAATATTCTTCCGCAAGTTCATCTGCGTATTCAACAAGGTTTTTTGCATATTTTTTTATTTTGTTATAAATGTTTTCACAAACCTTATCCACATCATCCGAAATGCAATCTCTAAGGCTTATTGCAAGAGTAACTGTACGAATATCAAGATTGTACAGTTTTATCATGTTAATTGTTTCTAAAATATTATCTGTTTCTATCATCTTTTTAATCCTAGTGCTGTCGATACGTTCCAATCTTTTACTTTTAATTTGAGCTCAACCCGCCTGCTTTTATCGTAGTCCTCAACTCCATTAATTAAAATCGGTTCATTAAAACTTTTTCCTTCAACTACAATGATTTTTCTAAATTTGTCGGAATATTGTTTATCGTAATTTGTTGTTAATATATATTGAGCGACGGCATTTGCTCTTTTTAGACTCAAATCCATATTTTTCAAGAATTGTTCATCTTTAGAATTTATTCCGGCAAATGTGTGCGAGTCAGTGTGTCCTTGTATTATTATATATTGAATTTGTTCAGCCAATTCTTTGTCTGCGAATATTGAATTTATATAAATTGGTGCAAGTTTGTCAAGCAGTTTTTTCCCATTTGGAGATAAAACATAGCTGTTAAGTTCAAACAATTCGACATCTGAAATCTTTAAATCGCCGGTCATTTTATCAATATCGGCATAGATCTCAGCTTTCTTTAATTCTGTGCTGATTTTTTCAGAAACTTCCATTTGAACTTTTTGCTGCTGGATGTTTTGTTGAGAAAAACCGGTCATTGCAAGTACAAACAGAGTGATAAAAATAATTGCCAAACCTAACAGTAAGTCTGCCATTGTGACCCAAAAGATATTTTCTTCTGTTCCGTTGTTATTATTTTGTACTCTGTGTCTTAGTGTCATAGGTTCCTTTTAGAAAAGTTCATCAACAACATCGGTTGCTTTTTTTTCTTTTAGTGATTCTTTGAGTTGTTTATTGAGCTGGTTTAGCCCGAATATAAGGTTTTCCAAGTAGGGAACAAGGTTTGTTGCCATACTGGCGTTAAGTGATGTTTTAAATTGCCCCGGAAATTCTCCCATAAGGTTTGCCGTAGAGTTATTTTGAATTTTTGTTTCTCTCAGCAGTTCATACAAGAACTTTTCTGCAGATATACTTGCAAAAAGATTTCCCATAATTTCTTGAATTCTGTTTAACGGGGTTTTACAAAGTCTGTTATACATTATTCTTTCAATCATAAGATAAATGAGTGATGAACCTACTGCAATAACTGAAACTAATGCGGCAATTTGCATGCTTCCCATAAAGCTGGAAACAGATTCTATTGTTTTCTCTTGTGTAGAAAAGTCAATTCGTCCAAATGCAATTGCGATGTTCAAAAACGTGAACAAAGGTCCAAAACCTGTCAAAACTGTAGGGATAGTTTGTACCATTTTAAAATTAAACTTAGAAGTAATTAAAGTTTCTTCATTGAAAAAATACAGCGGGTCAGCGGTTGTTTGGACATTTTGTACTGTAGATGATATATCTTGGTACTGAAAATTTTTACCTTCTGTTTTCAAGGGAATTGATTCAGAGAATACAAGAGTGTTTTTAAACTCTGTCCAAATTATTGACACATAAGGATTAGCAAGCATCCAGCTGTCGATCTCTTTAAATCTGAAATTTAGATCATTCCTTTTGAAATTTTCCATAAAGTTGATTAGAATGTTCAGATTTTTCCCTGTTTGCATATATTTGGAAAAACAGTATATTGTAGAAATTATGAATACAGCAACTACGATAATTATCGGGATATCTGCCAAATATTTAAAAAAGTCCATAACAACTCACCATTCCTTGAATGCATTGTAGCATATTTTGTATTGTCTGGCAAATTTTATTCAATTATAAATTTTAAAACACTATGGATGTATTTGCCGATTAAAACAAGTACAAAACTTATTATTAAATCATAGATTATTTTTAATCCGCTTTGGGCTTCAATCCATCCGGCTATGAATGTAGTGCCGGCATGTTTAAACAGAGCTACTATTGTCATATATATAATTCCGAGTATGTGGATGGTCAAAACTCCTGCCAAAACAGCTTTAATCATATTTAGAAAAGAATATTTTTTTCCAAGCAGGTTTCCGCAGATAACAACAGCAGGTATGTAGGCAAGAATGTATCCAAATCCGTATTCGAAAAAGTATCTAAAGCCTCCTCCCAGAGCAAATACAGGTATAAATCCTAATCCTGCGGTTATGTATAATATAACGCTTGTTAATGCCATTCTTTTGCCCAGAGAGGAGCAAACAAACATGACCGTTGGTACCTGTGGAATAAAACAAATACAGTATATAAAATCTTCAATGGTCAAGTTTCTGTTCGAAAACAAATCAAGCGGTAGTATGTAGTGTTTGATGCATAAATTGAGGAAAGTAGAGCTTATTAAAAGTAGTGTGCAAAATAAAACAACGACAAAATTCAATACGGGAATTTTAAATTTCCGTTTTGTTTTGTCAATTCGTTTCATTTTGGGTATTAAAACTTCTTCGCTCATTGTATATTTATTTTTCCCTCTAAATTCTTAACGGTTTTTTCGTACTCTGTTTTAAACTCATCATAGAAAATGTTTTTGGTCCACATAATCAAAGCATCTTCGTTGTTGTCTTGATAATACCCTTTTCTGGTGCCGAAAGATGAAAATCCGTATTTTGAATACAGGTTTATTGCAGCGGTGTTGCTAATTCTGACTTCAAGTGTTATGTATTTGATTTTTGCAATGTAACAATCATCAATGATTCGTTTTAACAAGCTTTGGGCTATGTATTTCCTTCGGCATTCAGGAGCTATTGCGATGGTTGTTATATGAGCTTCTTCAAGGATATGCCAGCATCCGGCATATCCGGCAAGTTTGCCGTTTTCTGTAAGTGCAACATAGTATTTTGCCAAATCATTTTTTATCTCATTTAAGAAAGATTCTTTTGACCAATGGTGATCCCCGTATGCGAATTCTTCAATCTTAATAACCCCGTCAACATCTTCAGGAGTCATTTTTCGGATAGTTATGGTCTGAATACTTTCTTGCATATAAATTATGTTAGCACGAGTTTTAAGTACTTGCAATAATGTTATGCATGAAATTTTTGTATGTATATTTTTTGGTTTTTATACATACTTGCTTATCCTTTAAATGTTTAATTAAAAATGCGCACATAAGAAGTTGTAATAAAATTTTACATTCATGTTGTAATAGTTATATGCATTGTGTTTTTGGCAGGGTTTGTAATTATTTGTTGTGTGGTTAATTTATAAAAACAACCAAATATTTGCTTTTTAATATATCTTAAAAACACTATCGTACTGCTTGCAATCAAATATTTTGCAAGTATTATTAAAATAGCTCCATGTGTGGGGCAGTTTACAAAGCCGAAAATGAGGAAAATATGGCAAAAGACGTAATAGAACTAGAAGGTACGATTATAGAATCAATGCCTAATGCAATGTTCAGAGTAAAGCTTGAAAATGATCATGAAATTCTGGCACATATATCAGGCAAAATCAGAAAAAATTTTATCAGAATTTTGCCGGGTGACAGAGTAAAGGTTGAAATGACACCTTATGATTTATCAAGAGGTCGTATCACATTCAGGTTAAAGTAATATAAAAATCTCACGTACAAATTACATATAAAGGAAAAGACAATGAAAGTAAGATCATCAGTAAAGAAAATGTGTGACAAATGCAAATGTATTAAAAGAAAAGGCAGAATTGCCGTAATTTGCGAAAATCCTAAGCACAAACAAAGGCAGGGCTAAGCGCAAAGCCGGTGTGGAGTACCGGAGCCGGTTTGCGGCAAGCAAAGCAGACAGGGTGCGAAACATTATCTGACCGCCGTTGTGACTGAAGCGTAAGCGAAGTGAGCGATCAAATCTTTGATTTAACTGGCGGTAAGCTTTATTACCGAACCTGCGGGTATAAGCAGCAGGTGGTGAGGAAGGATTTAAGCCTCATATCCAAAAAAATCTAACAACAGAAAAGGAGAAAATTAAATGGCAAGACTAGTAGGGGTAGATTTACCTCGTAACAAAAGAATGGAAGTAGCGTTAACTTACATTTTCGGTATAGGGCCGACAAGAGCTAAGAAAATCTTGGCAGCTACAGGTATCTCACCAGATTTAAGAACAGACGATTTGACAGACGAAGATATTAAATTGTTACGTAACGAGTTATCAAATTACCATATTGAAGGTGATTTGAGACGTGAAATTACAATGAATATTAAACGTTTACAAGAAATTGGTTCATTCAGAGGACTACGTCACAAACGTAAGCTTCCATGCCGCGGTCAAAGAACAAAAACAAACGCTAGAACTCAACGCGGTAAGAAAACCGGACCGGTATCTAAGAAAAAATAATCTAAGCCGAATATAGAATCGAATGCTTTGTAACTATTTGGATTATACAGATTTTAAAACATAAATAATAAGTAAAAAAGATAAAGGATAAAGAAATGGCAAGACCACAAAAAACTAAGAAAAAAGAAAAGAAAAATGTATTGCAGGGGGTTGTACATATACAATCAACTTTTAACAATACAATTGTAACTTCTACTGATACTCAAGGTAATGCTATTGCTTGGGCAACAGCTGGTGCTTCTGGATTCAAGGGTGCAAGAAAAGGTACTCCGTTTGCAGCTCAGTCTGCTGCTGAACTGGTAGCAAAAAAATCAATAGATCAGGGTATGAAGAAAGTGGAAGTTCATATCAAAGGACCTGGTTCAGGTAGAGAAACTGCAATCAGAGCAATCCAGGCTGCCGGGTTGGAAATTACACTGATTAAAGATGTAACTCCAATTCCTCACAACGGATGTCGTCCGCCTAAAAAACGCAGAGTATAATTTTTGTACCTGTGCCGGTTTACTAAAAGGAATCGGGTTCTGGTTTGCGGTTATTTAAGTGCCGAAGTCTTATAACCCCGGCAGATAACGATTTTAAACCAATAGATAAAAATGTAACTACAGACGGGGGCTTGCGTAAATAGTCCAAACGTAAACCATAGATGCCCCGTCAAAGAAAAGGAGAAATTTGAAAAATGTCAAGATATACAGGACCAACCAACAAATTATTTAGAAATAAAAAAGTAAAAGATTTGTCAAATAGAAAATTGACTTCTTCTATGAGACAGACAGCTTCAGGTCAACACGGAGCAGTTAGAAAAAAACTTTCTGAATATGCTATCCACCTGGCTGAAAAACAAAAAATCAGATTTACATATCTTGTAAGTGAAAAGCAATTTGTTAGATATTACAACGAAGCTGCCAGAAGGAAAGGCGTTACAGGTACGATTCTTTTGCAATTACTAGAATCAAGATTAGATAATATCTTATTTAGAGCAGGTTTCGGTATTACTCGCAAGCAAACAAGACAAATCGTTAATCACGGTCATGTTCTTGTTAATGGCAGAAAAGTTGACATTCCATCTTACTTAGTAAAAGCTGGTGATGTAATTACTGTTAAGACCAGGAGTGCAAAATATTTGAACGATGTAATTGGCATGATCGATATGGCTTGTGCTCCGGCTTGGATGACAATCGATAAAGAAGCATTAAAAATTACATTTGACAGAATTCCTGAAAGAGAAGAATTAGATCCGGAAATCAAGGAACAACTTGTAATTGAATACTATTCAAAATAGGAATTGTAAGTAAGTAAGCATTAGCTTATATAACTAGCAATTAAGTAGGATTTTAACTAGGAGATTAAAATAATGGAATTAAAAATTAAATGTGTTAATACAGCAACAAGCTCAGATGGTTCACAATATGGGAAATTCGTAATTGAGCCGTTGGAAAGAGGATTCGGTACAACTATCGGTAATTCTTTGAGACGAGTATTATTGTCAAGTCTTGAAGGTACTGCCGTAACAAGTGCCAGAATCGAAGGTATTACTCACGAATACACTGCAATTCCTGGCGTTTTAGAAGACGTAATCGATGTTATGTTGAATCTAAAGGGTCTGGTTGTAAAAACTGACTCAAAAGAATCTCAACACTTAAGAATAGACGTTGATAAGCCGGGACCTGTATTAGCAAGCGATATTCAATTACCTGCAGGAGTTAAAGTTGTTAACCCTGATTGGTTGATTTGTACAGTAGCTGATGGCGGATCATTCCACGCTGATGTTATTGTTGACTCCGGTAAAGGATATGTTCAAAACGATGTTCCAAGAGATGCAAAAGATGCTACTATCGATGTATTACCTATCGATGCAACATTTATGCCTATCAAAAGAGTTAGTTACAATGTAGAAAGTGCTCGTGTGGGGGATGCTTTAGATTTTGATAAATTGACTCTTGAAATCTGGTCAAATGGATCTATTGATGTTCAAAATGCATTAAGCCAGGCTTCAAACTTGCTAATTGAACACTTCATGCAAATCGCATCAATTACAGGGCAGCCAGCAATTGCACCTTCTGTTCAAATTGAAGAAACAGTGAGTGAAGTTGAAGAAGCTCCTACTATGACAATTGAAGAATTGGAATTATCTGTAAGAGCTTATAACTGCTTGAAAAGAGCAAGCATCAACTCAATGGCAGAATTGTTGAAAAAATCAGAACACGATTTGTTGAACATTAAAAACTTTGGTAAAAAATCTTCAGATGAAGTAGTAGAAAGACTTCACCACTTTGGTTTAGACTTAGCTCCGAGCCCGGTGGAAGAAGAAGATTTAATTGGTTAATAGATAATACAATATAATAAATTAGTAAAGGATAAAAACAATGAGACACCAAACAAAAAAACATACGCTGGGAAAAGCGCAAGACCAAAGAAAGGCTTTGCTTCGTTCTTTAGCAACCGAACTTTTTGTACACGGTGAAATCACAACAACTATGGCTCGTGCTAAAGCATTGAAGCCATACGCAGAAAAGATTATCACTCTTGCAAAAAAAGGTGATCTTCACTCAATTCGTCAGGCGGCAAGGTATATTTATAACAAAGAAACAGGTAAATATATGGACTTAGCTTCAGGTGAAGTGTTTGAAGCTCCTCAATCTGATAAAAAATTAGCATCACAAACAGTTCTTAGAAAATTGTTTGTAATTATCGGAAAGCAATATTCTGAGAAAAATGGCGGTTATACAAGAATATATCACTTACCGCCAAGACGTGGTGACGCAGCTGAAATGGCACTTATTCAATTGGTGTAATTTAGATGCGTTATGCTTTTGAAGTTCAGTATATCGGAAAAAACTATTCCGGCAGCCAGATTCAGTTTGAAAATGGTGTAGAAATAGAGGCTCCGACGGTACAGGGAGAACTTGAAAAAGCACTCGGTACTTTGATAAAAGACAAGCGGTGTGACGCTGAAGGTGAAAACACCGCTTCTCATAAAAACCGGCGAGTAAAAGCAATTTTTTCCGGACGGACGGATAAAGGGGTTAACTCTGTTGGTCAGGTTGTTCATTTCGATACAGACGAAACAATTGTTGCTTCAAAGTTTCTCTATTCATTAAATGAAATTTTACCTGATGATATATCTGTCAGTGGCTTGAAAGAAGTTGGTAGCAGGTTTCATGCTCAAAAATCAGCAAAGAGGCGCTATTACAGGTTTGAATTTGTAAACAGACGCTGCAAGAATGCTTTTGATGGTGATTTGATGAGAGTGAAATACAAAGTAGATATAGATAGGATGCAAAAGTCGTTAAATTATTTACTTGGAGAGCATGATTTTTCAAGTTTTAAAAGTTCCGGAACGCTAAACCCGAGCAAAATTTGCACAATATACGAAGCGAAAGTTTCAAAAGCCGGCGACAGAGTTTTCATAGATATTGTAGGGAACAGGTTTCTTTATAATATGGTGAGAACTATTGTCGGAACCCTTCTTTATATAGAAGGACACAATCTGGCGCCAGAGCATATGAAAGATGTTCTGGAGTCCAAAACCCGTCGAAAGGCTGGAATGACAGTTAGTCCATACGGGCTGACATTGATGAAAGTAATGTATTAAAATAATAAATGGAGAAATGCGATGAAAACATATTCAGCAAAACCTCTTGAAGTTGAAAGAAAATGGTATGTAATCGATGCAGAAGGCGAAGTATTGGGTCGTTTGGCTGTAAGAATTGCAAACATTTTAAGAGGCAAACATAAACCTGAATACACTCCAAACGTTGATACCGGTGATTTTGTTATTGTTATCAACGCTTCTAAGGTGAAAGTTACAGGTAAAAAAGAAACTGATAAAATTTATTTACACCATACAGGATATCCGGGTGGATTAAAATCAGCCAGTTTCAAAGAGTTGATGGAAAAGGATCCTAGAGTTGTTATAGAACATGCTGTTCGCGGTATGTTACAGCATAATACTTTAGGGGCTGAACAGTTTAACAAATTGAAAGTTTACGCAGGAGCTGAACATCCACATGCAGCACAAAAACCAATCGTATTGGAAAAGGAGGCTAAGTAATTATGGCAGATAATGAAATTAAAGCAACAGGCCGTAGAAAAACCTCTATCGCAGTTGTAAAGTTGGTTAAAGGCAGCGGCAGAATTTTTGTTAACGGTAAAAAATTAAGTGATTATATTGGTAACAGACCTGCTATTGAAATGTTAGTTTACAGACCTTTAGTTTTAACTGAAACTCAAGAAAGATATGACGTTAGAGTTAAAGCTGTTGGTGGCGGTGTTGTATCACAATGCGGTGCTATCAGACACGGTATTTCAAGAGCACTGGTTAAGTCAAATGAAGAATACAAAAATGTATTAAAACTGGAAGGTTTATTAACAAGAGACCCTCGTGTGAAAGAACGTAAAAAATATGGTAGAAAAAGAGCTCGTAAGAGATTCCAATTCTCAAAACGTTAATCTTACTATCAAAACAAACAGAACGGAACCGGCAATTTGCCGGTTCCGTTCTGTTCAAGACTAAATTTTTGATTTATGAATGGTTTTTAAAAGCCCTCTTTTGAATAAACTATCAAGAATGTGGAAGTTTAGAAGGTTACGGTAGTCAAACATTGCCGGAGTGAAGGATGACATACTTTTGTTGTTTCCTTTTAGGGTTTTAACCATTTCTTTAACTTTTTTCATATCTTTAATTAGTCCGGTTTTGAATCTATCAGGTTTGTATATTGTCCAGGTCTCGTGAGGATAGTATGTGGATCTGCATTCATTTGTATTTTGATTTATCAACATTTCCTTAAACATGGAGTAATCCATATCATAAAACTCTTGTTTGATATTGTATGTCCAAAGACCGGTTTTTTCATATGGTTGCATTCTTTCTGGCATTCTAACTTTTGGTGTTGGGTCTTCTACTTTTAACATTTCTTCCATATAAGTTTTAGAACCGATTCCAACAAAATGTATAGAGTTACAAAATTCTTTTAAAATTCCTAAATCCTCTGCGTATTTTGATAATACATCAAGGAATGAAGTTATACCTTTGCTGCTGAAAATGTAGTCTGTAATTACAGTTTTTTTACCCGTTTTTTTCATATTATCTACGATTGTTTGTGGATCAGCTTTGATTCTATTTAAATATTTCCTGTATGCGGCTTCTTCTTTTGGTGTTGGAGCCATGGAATCTATTCTTCTAAGCATATCTTCATTTCTATCATAGCGATACCAGTTTTTTGAGAAGGCTACAAACTTGTAATTATCAATGCCGTCTTTCATCCATAAAGCCGCGTTTAGAAACCATTTTGGGCTTCTGCCCAGGCAAATAATCGGATTTTCTTTATATTTTGAATATATGCTTGACGTTTTGATGAATTCATTCATCAATGTTTCAGATTGCAGCGGCATATACATATATTTTTCATCAATCATTTCTTGAGTGTTTATGGTTGGGTCATTGAAGAAATTTTTATATTTTTTTCTAAATCGTTTTTTAGTGTGTTCTTTCATTGCCACATATTCTTCGTAATCAATATGAGGGATAGTTCTGTTGGGGTCAAAGAATTCTCCAAAATGAATATTGGCATTATATCTAAAGCCTGCAGGTATTTTGGTAAAATTTGCGGCAGGGGGTTTTTCGCCACGTGTTATATTATTGGTCCGGTTTTTCGCCGCGCCCTGATAAGTTTGGGCATTTGTAATATAATTTGCTTGAACTCTTGAAATATACATGTTATCTCCATTTTTGCTTTTTTAGATATAAAACCGAACAAATAATAATTTGCTAATAAAAAAAGATTTATTAAAATAAATCTTTTTTTTATTAGCAAAAATTGACTGAAAAACGAGGATTAAATAAGCATTTTCCCGTTTTCGTAGATTAGGGTGCCATCAGCATAGATTTTTCCGCCGTTTTTCATATTTTTAATCATATCCCAATGAAGTCCCGAAACATTTTTCCCACCTGTTTCCGGATAGGAAGCTCCTACGGCCATATGAATTGCTCCGCCGATTTTTTCGTCAAACAAAATATTTCCTGTAATTTCCTGAATTTCGTCATTGGTTCCGATTGCGATTTCCCCGATACCGCGGGAGCCTTCATCCATATTAATCATAGCGTTAAGAAATTCTTCGCCCTGATCAGCAGTTGCTTTTACCACCAAACCGTTTTCTATCCAGAGGTGAACCCCTAAGGCTGAGTTTCCTCTGTAGTTTTGAGGGTAATCAAAATAAATTTCACCATTTATGCCGTCTTCAACAGGTGAAGTAAAGACTTCGCCATCAGGGTAGTTGTTAAGTCCTGAACAGCTAATCCATTTTCTGCCTTCAACATTAAATATTATATCTGTTTTTTCTCCGGTGATACGGATTTGTTTTACGTTATCCAGATAACTTGCCCATTTTGTTTGTTTTTCATCAAGTTCTTTAAGCTTAGCAACAGGATTATCAAGATCAAGATAGCAGGATTTGAATAGGAATTCTGAGTATTCATCAAAAGACATTTTTGCTTCTTGCGCAAGTGCGTGAGTTGGAACATCTGCAATAACCCATTTTGCAGTCCCATCTGCAGAACGTTTCATCAGCTTTTCTGACAGTGGTTTTGTCGCTTTACCTCTGCGGGCAAGTTTTGAAAGATCAGCTTTTGCCATATTTTTTGTATTTAGCGGTGCACCAATTGATATATATTTGTCAACAACTTCGTATTCAAGTTTTGTCATCGGATCAACAAAATCAAGTTGTTCATCTGTTGCATTTTTTAAAAATATTTCCGCCATATCACCAAAAGATGTTCGAACAACAGGGTTAGCTCCTTTTTCCAAAATTTTTTTATATAAAGCTCGAACCAAATCTTTTGCATACATTGATTCAGCTCTAATCATCACCAAGTCACCTTTTTGGACATCTGTTGAATAATCAACAAGAACATCTGCATATTTTTCCCAGATAGTTTTTTGCATAATTTACCTCTTTCTTCTGGGTTAATTTTATAATATTTTAGAATAAATGTAAATCGGAAATTTAGGGAAATAATTTCTTCTTTGTGGAGTTGATGGTAGTTTTGAGCTTATATAGGAGTCGTGTAGTTTTTATTCAGACAAACTTTTGCAGTTTCACAAGGTTTTTGTAGCAAAAAAAACAGGGGATAAACCCCTGTTTTTATTTTGTAATTTATATTAATTTTCCAGACTTTCGTGGCCTGATTTGTGTGATTTTAATAGAACACCTCTTTTTGAAGTTTGTATAAATTCTATCATTTTTTCAATATATTCATTCATTGGAATTTCAGCCTTAATTTTTTCAATTGCTTGAGATGTATTATAATCTTCTGAAATCAAAAGTTTAAATGCTTCGTTTGTAGCGGTTCTTATCTCTAGAGGAACACCTCTGCGTTTCATTGCGATAACATTTAATCCGCGTGGTACAGGAGGTCTGCCTTCACCTTTAGAATAAGGGAGGATGTCCTGACGGGAGGCTGAAAATCCGCTTACAATTGACATATCACCGATTCTGATATTTTGGTGGAATACGCTCATTCCGCCAACGAACGCACCAAAACCTACGTGTACATGACCGCCAAGGGTTACAAGGTTTGCAAGTATTACCTGATCCGCCAAAACACAGTTGTGTGCAACGTGTGAACCTACCATCAATAAACATTTGTTTCCAATTCTTGTGGTGAAATCTCCGCAAGCGGCACCTCTATGAATAGTTACGTTTTCTTTTATAATTGTTTCATCACCGATTACAACCTTTGTATCTTCGCCTTTGTAACCTAAATCTTGAGGTTCAGAACCAATTGTTGCAAATGGAGAGATAGTACAATTCTTTCCTATTTCAGCATGTTCAATATGAGCATTCGAAATCACTCTTGTTCCGCTGCCTATTTTTACACCTTCACCAATTACTACGTACGGTCCGATAATCGCATCTTCTGCTATTTGTGCAGACGGATGAATTATTGCAGTTTTGTCTATCATATTTTCCCCTCTTTCTTAATGCTTATAATACCAATTATATTACAAATCATTTATAGTGGGAAATCCTTTATATTATTTTAATATATTCAAGTTTTTTATTTAAAAATTCGGTGCATCATTTGACAGCATTAGCGGCTGACCGGCTTTCCAGTTTTTATCCAGATAAATGAAGGATTCATTTAATAGTTGGTTGAGCCTTTTTATAAGCTTGTTTTCGTGTTTGTCCATTAGTGTTGTTAATGTTTTTACGTAAATTCTTTGAATTTCTTGTGCATCATAACTGCGTGTAGGCGGTAAGCCGTTATATGTTCGGGATTCATCAAATAGTGTTTCGTGTAAGAATTTTCTCAGGTAAAGTGCAATTTCTTTTGTCTCGTTTGATTCTTTTGATTTTTCAATTGATTTTAATTCTTTGCCGAATTTTAACAGTGATAATTGATAAGAGTTAGCCATTTTTTGGCTTTCATCACCCGGACACGAGTCTATAAATTCTCTTGTGTATTTGCTCACAGAAGATGCTTTTGGAATGTTAAGTTCCGGCTTGTGAGGGTAATACTTCAGATCTTCAAAGCTTAATTTCTCGGTGTCAATTCCTTGTTTTTCTGCCCAGGCAAAAAATCTTTGTTTGAACAAGTTTGGTGTCAAATCAACAGTGTAAAACATGTCCTGTTCCTGTTGTACTTTTTTCCACGCATATTCCATATTTTTTGAAAAGCTTTTTTTAGCCCACTCATTTGATGCCCAGAATTGTTGCATTGCTTTTGATTTTTCTCGAGTTAATGTATATGGACTTTCAATATCTGAAGATTTTAATTCTGAGAAATTTTTGCCTTTCATAAATTTTGCAAGAGCTTGTTTAATTCTGTCAGCTCCAAAAATATTCCATGCTTTTACCATTACTCTGTGTATTAATTCTGCTTGTTCCGGATTGTCTTTATAGAATTGCTTTTGACGCTCAGACATAGTAAATATTTTTTCAGGATGTTGTTGGTAATGTCTTTTTAATCCTTCAGAAATATGCTTTTTATGTTCAGTTGATAAAGGACCTCTTTTTATGTATACAGGTTCACTATCTGCTTTTTGAGCTTTGATATCCAGTGCTTCTATCCTTTTTTGAACCATTTGTTTGGTTAATCTTTCATTGTATTCAGGATCGGAAAATTTTAAAATGTGACCGTAGTGCCGATTAACTTTTGGAATGTTCAATTTTTCCATTAAATGATTAATATCTTTTCCTTTAGTGTATTGTTTTAAATCATTTAACGAAAATCCTTCTCCCCAGTACAATTTTATGATTTGAAGTGATAAATCTTCTTCTGTATTAAAGTATTCAAGATTGCCTTTTTGAAGTTCATCCAGTAATGACCCTTCTCTGGCACTAATTTCTTGTGCGGATTTAACATTTCTAAACTCGGGGAATCTATCCTTGAGCTCTTTTAATGTGAAGCATTCTTTGATATTTTCGTATAACTTTTTATGTATTGTAATTAAAGTATCTTTTTGTTTATTTCCTTCTTCTAATATGATTCCTGCCCATTCACGAATATGTTGAGGATAAATGTCAGGATATTTTTGCGCAAGCTTGTCTAAATTTGTAATTGTTTCTGCTAAGTCCAAACTGTAGCCGCCGGTAAACGCTAAATATTGTTTTGTTGTTGGCAAAGGGAGTTTTTCTGATTTGCTGTTTGTTTCCTGCGGGGTATTTTTAATTGGCTTCGTGTGATTGTTGTTATAATTATATGCTGAGGGTAAATTTGATATTTTTGAAATTTGCATTATTTAATCCTTATTATATTTCTTAGAATAGCTAAAACAGCTAAATGTAAAAATTTGTCTTTAATCCGGAGTTTGTAACGCTATTTTAACAAAAAAAGCTGAATATATATTATTCAGCCCTTTTTATTTAAAGAATTATTTTACGCTTTCAGAGATTCTTTGTAAATTGTGCGAACAACTTCTCTTGAATTTCCGCTAGGTCCGATGTTGATTAAACCGTCTAACGATGGAGTAGTAAATGCCAAATCAGTTAATTTTTCAACATCTTCAGCTTTAAATCCCATATCTTCAAGTTTTTCCGGTACATCTACGGATTTTAACCAAGCATAAACTCCATCAGCAGCTTTTTGGGCTTCTGCAGGATCGCCTGTTAAGCCTGGAACAATCGGAGCTAATATATCTGCAAGAGTTGCGGCACGATCTTTGTAGATTGTTTTTACAACTGCAGGTAGTAAAATTGCTAAGCCCAATCCGTGTGATAAATCAGGTTTAACAGCACTTAGAGGGTGTTCAAGAGCATGTGTGTAATGTAACAATCCGTTATCAAAACTTACACCGCCCATCATTGCTGCGTAGCATAAAAAGTATCTTGCTTCCAGGTCTTCAGGGTTAGCTATTGCTTTTGGAAGATATTTGGCAACAAGTTCAATTACTTGTTTTGCAAGAGTAATTGAATATGGTGATGCTACAAGCGATGTAGCTGCTTCTACAACATGGTTAACCGCATCAATAGAGACATATCTTGTTTGTTTTGGGGACAATTTAGTCATCAATTGCGGATCATCAATGGCGTAGGTTGGATAAATACAATCATACGCAATAGCAGGTTTGAAATCTTTTTCAAGATTTGTAACAACCGCAAATCTGTTTGTTTCGGTACCTGTTCCGTGAGTTAAGTTGATTGAAATAATAGGTGCGGCTTTTTTAGGAGCAAATGTAAAATCGTAAATATCTTCTGCGGTTTTATCCGGATATTCCAATAATATTGCTACGGATTTACCTGCATCGGTTGGTGAACCGCCACCAATTGCAATGACAGCCTTTGCTCCGAAATCTTTTGCTATTTTGAATGCATTATTAACATGGTGAGTTGTAGGGTTTGGTGTTACCTGATCAAAATTTACATATCCAATACCATTTTCTTTTAGTGCAGGTTCAACAACATCCCAGGCTCCTGTTGCTTTGTATGCATTTTTCCCTGACATTACTATGACTTTATCTATTCCTTTTGATTTGATATCTTTTGCAATGTCTTTAATCTTTTGGATTGCTCCAACGCCAAAGTACACATTTGTCCTTGTGCGAATTTCTTTAACTTCGTTAATGTTAATATCTTTTTCCCACATAATAACTCTCCTTTCTTTCACCATTCAGATTTTACACGTTGATTATAGTTTATAATTTTTCATTTTTCAAGCTGGCAAAATTATTTTTTTTGTGTTTTGTATTAAATATGAAAGTTACATTTTTACCCTATAAAACATATTCAAATAATATTAATTTTAGAAGCTCAGCTTCAATAACACCTCCTTGTAGTGATAATAATCAAGAAAATAAAAATAAACCTTTACCGGAGTGGGCGAGAAAAACTATGCTTGCAACACTGGTATTGATTACATTGAAAAATGAGCCGGTAGTTCAAAATCTTTTTAGATCAAATGAATTGTCAAAAGAAGAATCGGATAGAACAGAATTTGTACATTCTTTTCAGAATGTTCGAAAAGACAAGGGAGTAAGTTCTGCGTTTTATCACTTGAATAGGTTATATGATATTGATAAACCAAAGGTTACAAAGCTTGGTAAAGATCTATACTCACTTGATATAAAATTTGATAAACAAGATATCAAGCTTGAAATAAAGTTAGATAGTGCAAATAAAGATACTATTCAAGGTCGAGTTAAGCTTGGGAATAATTCAAAACCCGTAATGTATAAAGCTATATTCCCATCTAATAATAAAGATGAATTTAAAGTCCTATTGAAAGATGGTGAAAAGAAATATATTTTAGGTAGAGATTTTGACGGCGAATTGTATATGGTTCAGGACAAGAAAAAAGTTCCTGTAAATACTAAAAATGTTGAAAAATATCAAGATTATTTAGATACTATGGAATTACTTGACGATATGTCTTTCTTTACTAATAAAAATTCATTGTGGCGAAATTTAAATTATTTATTGTTGATTTTATTGTTATTTGCTGAAATGAAACACGACAAAAATAGAAGAAATCAGTCTAATAAAGAACAATAAATTTTAAAAAATTTTACAAAATAATTAGTATCAGTATTAAGCTGAGCATGTTTGTTTTATAATTTCAAATAAGAGGTTAGATTGAAACATTCAAGACTTACATTATTGATATTTTTAGCACTGGTATTAGGTGTCGTATTCGGTCATTTTGCCCCTCATTTAGCGGTAAAAATGCGTGCATTTGCATTGATATTTTTACGTATGGTAAAAATGATTATTGCACCTTTACTTTTTGCAACACTTGTTACCGGTATTGCCGGACACGGTGACACTAAAAAGCTGGGTAAAATTGGAATAAAAACAATTATCTATTTCGAAATAGTTACAACTTTAGCTTTGATAATCGGTTTAACCATGGGAAATATATTCAATCCCGGAAAAGGTTTTGTAACAGGGACTGTAGCTAACCCGGAACTTTTAAAAGAAGCCGGACTTATGGCTGTTACAACTCCGCATACTTCAATATCAGAGATGATTGTAAACGTGTTTCCAACAAGTATAGTACAGGCAATGGCAGAAGGTAATTTGCTGCAAATAGTTGTATTTTCTATATTTACAGCGATTGCAATTTGTGCTGTTGGACAAAAAGCTAAGCCTGTTATGGATTTTTTAAACTCCGTATCACAGATAATGTTTAAATTTACCGAATACGTTATGTATTTTGCACCTTTAGGGATATTTGGTGCAATTGCTTCAACTGTCGGTATGAACGGTTTATCAATTTTGAAAAATTATGCAAAGATAATATTCTCATTGTACGTCGCTTTGGCAGTGTTTGTTGTAATTGTGCTGTTTATCGCCTGCAAATATGCAAGAATTTCGTTCAGAAGTTTATTAAAAGCGATTCAGGAACCTGCAATTTTGGCATTTTCTACGGCAAGTTCAGAAGCCGCTTTTCCTAAAGCAATTGAAATTATGGAACGTTTTGGTGTTCCGCAAAATATCGTCAGTTTTGTAATGCCTACAGGGTACACTTTTAATCTTGACGGCAGTACCTTATATCTTGCTATGGCGGTAATTTTTTCATCTCAAATATGTGGAATTAATCTTGATTTGAATCAGCAGATTTTAATGATGCTTGCCCTGATGTTAACAAGTAAGGGTATTGCAGGTGTTCCAAGGGTATCACTTGTTGTTCTTGCAGGAACTTTATCAAGTTTTAATATTCCGATTATAGGGGTTGCAATTTTGCTTGGAATTGATCAAATTCTTGATATGGGAAGAACAACTGTCAATCTTGTAGGTAATTGTGTAGCAACTGTTGTTATTGCACGCTGGGAAAATGAATTTGATTATAATAAAATGAAACTATTTATAAAACAATCCGATGAAGAAAGAGAAGAAAGTCTTTCCGGATTAAAAAAAATTTGTCTAAAAGTAACTAATAAAACAGGGGAATAAAATATGGCAGAAAGTACTAAAACCGAGTATAAAAACACTTTGAACTTGCCTCAAACAACATTGGCTATGAGGGCAAATGCGACAGTTAGAGAGTTAGAAATTCAAAAATTCTGGGAAGATAATAACATTTATCAAAAAATGATTGATAACCGTGATAAAAGAAATTCATTTGTGCTTCATGACGGTCCTCCTTATTTGAGTTCTGAAAAAATTCACGTTGGAACCGCATTGAATAAAATTTTAAAGGATATTTTAATTAAATACAAGTCTCAAAAAGGCTTTTATGCTCCTTATGTTCCGGGATATGACGGACACGGGCTGCCTATTGAAAATGCTGTTGTAAAAAATATCAAAGGCGGTCGCCACGCAATTACGGAAACTGAATTAAGAAGTAAGTGCAGAGAATTTGCTCATAAAAATTTAAAAGGTCAAGAATCCGAATTCAAACGTCTTGGAGTTTTAGGTAATTGGGAACAACCTTATTTGACAATTGACCCTGAATATGAAGCTGAACAGATAAGAGTGTTCGGTGAAATGTACAAAAAAGGTTATATTGAAAAAGGTATGAAACCTGTATATTGGTGTGCATCTTGCGAAACAGCTTTAGCTGAAGCCGAAGTTGAATATGCAGACCATACATCAACCTCTATTTATGTAAGATTTAAATTTGATGATGACAGTTCTAAAAAAATTCAAAATATTGTTAACACTCAAGGACGTGATGTTTATGCAATAATCTGGACAACAACCCCTTGGACAATTCCTTCAAATATGGCAATTTCAATGCACCCGAGATTTGAATATACGTTCTTTAAATATAAAGGTGATGTTTATGTTGTTGCTCAAGAACTGCTTGCATCGTTCTTAAAAGATGTGGAGTGGAATGAAGCAGCAATTGATGTTATAGGTTCTTGTTCAGGTCAGGAATTGGAATTGTTAAATACAATACATCCGCTTGTAGATAGAAAATCTCCGATAATTTTAGGCGAGCACGTTACGTTAGATGCCGGTACCGGTTCTGTTCACACTGCTCCGGGGCACGGGCTTGAGGATTATGAAGTAGGTTGCAGGTATAATATTGAAGTGTTTTCACCTTTGGATGGGCAGGGCATCTGGACAAATTCTGTAGGAATACCTGAACTAACAGGTGTTCCATACTACAAAGGTAATTCAATGGTTATAGATATGTTGGAACATTGTGGTGCGTTGTTAAAACAACAAGATATTCAACATAGCTATCCGCATTGTTGGAGATGTAAAAAACCTGTAATTTATCGTGCAACACCTCAATGGTTTGTTAAAGTTGATAAATTTAGGGATACAGCTCTTGATGCTATTCATGGCGTAAAATGGATTCCGGCAAGTGGAGAAAACCGTATTGGAAATATGGTTGAAAGTCGTACAGACTGGTGTATTTCAAGACAAAGAGCCTGGGGTGTACCTATTCCTATTTTCTATTGCGAAGATTGCGGTGAAGTTATTTGTACCGATGAAACTATCGATAATGTTGCAGCTATCTTTGATAAAGAAAGTTCTGATGCGTGGGTAAAATATTCAGCAGAAGAACTGTTGCCAAAAGGTTTTGTATGTCCTAAATGTGGTAAAAATCACTTTAGAAAAGAAAAAGATATTATGGATGTGTGGTTTGATTCAGGCATATCCTGGAGAGCAGTTGTTGATAAACGCTTTGAAGAACTTGGTCACACCCCTGTTGATATGTATTTGGAAGGGTCAGATCAACATAGAGGTTGGTTCCAGTCTTCATTGTTAACATCAATCGCAACTCAGGGTAAAGCTCCTTATAAAGAAGTTTTAACTCACGGGTTTGTATTTGGTGAAGACGGCCGTAAGATGTCAAAATCTTTAGGAAACTATATTAGACCGGATGACATTATTAAAAACTACGGTGCAGATATCTTAAGACTTTGGGCTGCATCTGTTGACTACAGAAACGATATAAAAATCGGAAATAATATTATTGGTCAATTGACAGAAATCTTTAAGAAAACAAGAAATACTGCAAGATTTTTAATCGGTAACTTGTTTGATTTTGATCCTGCAGTCGATTACGTTCAATACGATGAACTTAAAGCTATTGATAAGTTTGCACTACACAAATTGAACAAGTTGATAGCTGAAGTGACCGAATCGTTTGAAAATTACGAATTTTATAAATACTTCCAATCTTTACAGAATTTTGCGGCTGTCGATTTAAGTTCATTCTATCTTGACATCGTAAAAGACAGATTATACACAGCAGGTAAAAAATCTTTATCTCGCAGAGCCTGCCAAACAGTTTTATTTGAAAACTTGATGGCACTTGTTAGAATTTTAGCTCCAGTAATGCCTCATCAGGCAGAAGATATTTGGCAAAATATTCCTGAAGTTCAACGCGGAGGATTAATTAGCATATTGCTTTCTGATTGGCCTGTTGTGAATGAAAAATGGAACGCTCCTGAATTGGAAGAAATCTTTGGAAAAATCTTGAAATCCCGTGAAGTTGTTTCACGAGCAATAGAACCATTAAGAGCAGACAAAAAAGTAGGTAGCTCATTAGAAGTTGCTGTATATGTTAAAGCTGATGATGACACTGTATTAAAAGCTAATGAAGCTGATTTAGCAGACATATATATAGTATCTCAAGCACATTTAACAAATACGGCTCCGTCTGAAGTTTTGACAGAACACAAAGAAGATGGATATACAGTTTGGGTAACAAAAGCTCAAGGTGAAAAATGCGTAAGATGCTGGAAATACCGTAATTTAAATGAGGATGGTATTTGTGTTGATTGTCTGGATGCTGTCAAGTAGATTTATTGTTATATAAAATATGAAAGAGTCGGAAATCGAAGGTTTCCGACTCTTTTTACTGTTATGTGGAGTTATACATAACCGGGAAGGCGTTTAGGAGACAATTGTCACTGAGAAGATGGGTAAATGATAAATAATTACTTTATTAATATATTTAAAAAACTTTATGGTATTGGCAATTTTTTTATGAATGTTGACTTTATATTATTATAAGGGGTTTAAGATTAATGTCTTTAATTTCAACAGCAGATAATATAATTCCGATGTTTAATAAATTTTCACGATTTATTGCAGAAAGTGGAGAATCTCTTTCTCCTAAGCAATTTTCAAAAGAGTTTATAGCCTTTCAACGTCAGGCTTTATCTTCGCAAAGTCGTGATGTTTTTTGTTCACAGGCGGATAAGTTAGCTGAAAATATGCTGCAAGATAACAATAATGATTTTGCGGGAATAATATACAGTAGTTTATGTAAAATAACGGAATTTATTCCAAACGAACTGGAAAAGTTTGCACTGCGTGGTTACGAAGTTGCAAAATCTAATGGTGATTATGTACATATGATGGCAAGGTTAAACGATTTAAGAAAGGTTTATACTCGTCGTCCTGAAAAGTTGTATGATTATATTCAAGTGTTGTACAAGCAGGAAAAGTGTTTGAAGCAATTGGCAAATCATTATGATAAATCTGTAGGAACTTATCAGTCTGTTATCAGAAAACCGGCTTCACAAGAGGAGTACAGGCAGATGTTAGCCTATGTCCAAACTGAAATAGGAAAGCTCACCAAAAAGAAACATCCTAATGATGCTATGAAAAAACTTCTTAATGCCAGAGAAATATTTTTGCAATCAGGAAATAAACAAAGTGTAGATTATATAGATATGCTTATCAGAGAAATTCAAATGTCCTTAAAACCAGCTAATAAGTGATACTATGCTGGTTTAAATAAACTTTACTTAAATAATTTTAACATGTGCGGGTATTTGTAGTGTTTGTGTAATATTATTGTATATATGTAGAGGGGAAGTTATGCCTGTATCATCAAAAGATTCAAGAAAAAAAGTAGATGAAAGTTTAATACCTCAAAATATTGAAGCTGAAGAAGCTGTTTTGGGTGCGATATTAGTTAATCCGGAAACATTGGCAAAGGTTTCTGATTCACTTACGTCTGCAAGTTTTTATAAGCCTGCACATAGATATATTTATGATGCGATGCTGCAATTATTTAATAATAACGACAATATTGATATTGTTTCGGTTTCAGATGTTCTAAATTACAGTGGAAAATTAGAAGCTGTTGGCGGCAGGGCATATATTAATGATTTGGTTGAAAATACAATTACCACTTCCAATATTGCCTATTATTCGAAAATTATTCAGGAAAAAGCTGTAAAACGAGCTTTAATCAATGCAGGTTCGGAGATTGTAAGTAAAGGTTATGATTTGGAACCAAGTGACAGGTCTTTGGAACAGGCAGAAAAGTTGATTTTTGAAATTGGTTCAAGTAAAGCAACTGCTGATTTAAAGCACGTAAAAGATTTAGTTTTGGATACCTGGGACAGTATTGAATACAGATATAACCATAAAGATGAATTATCAGGCTTGAGGACAGATTTTACTGAGCTTGATGCTATGATGAGTGGTCTTCACAAATCTGACTTGATTATTCTTGCTGCGCGCCCTGCAATGGGAAAGACGGCATTTGCTTTAAATATTGCTCAAAATGTTGCTATTAAAGAAAATGTTCCTGTATGTATATTTTCTCTTGAAATGTCAGCTTCTCAGCTGGTTCAGAGAATGTTGTGTTCTTACGCTGAAGTTGATGCTCAACGTTTAAAAACAGGTAATATGCTTCAGCAGGATTTGGAAAAACTTGCTATGGCAATGAATGATTTTAGTCAGGCGCCTATTTATATTGATGATACATCAGGATGTACTTTAACGGATATTCGTACAAAATGCCGCAGGTTAAAAACTCAGCAAAAGGATTTAGGTTTAATTGTAATTGACTATTTGCAGTTGATGGAAGGCGGCGGCAAAGATGATCGTTTGCAGCAGATTTCTGCAATTTCAAGAGGTTTGAAAATCTTAGCAAAAGAATTGGATGTTCCTATTATCACGTTATCTCAGTTGTCACGTGCTGTAGAAGGCCGTAATGATAAACGACCAATGCTTTCGGATTTGAGAGAATCAGGTTCAATAGAGCAGGATGCTGATATTGTAATGTTTATTTACCGTGAAGATTATTACAATAAAGGCGAATCTGAGGAAGAAGAAACTGTTAAAGCTTCTTCAAAAGGTTTGTCAGAAGTTATTATTGCAAAACACAGAAACGGCCCTGTTGGGACCGTTAAGCTGTTATTCCAAGGTAATATTACTAAGTTCAAAAATCCTATTGATCAAGCTTTTGATGCGTTTTAATTATTCTCTAATAAGTTTTTCACCTGACATGTATCAGGATTATTTTTTACAAGATTAGTTATTGTTTCTTGTAACTTTTGTTTTGCTTGAGGGCTTGTTTTTGCTGCTTTCATTTGGGGTAATAGCATGTTTTGTTGTTCTTTTGTAAACGAGCAATTTACAATGATGATATCCTGATTCATTTCTTTGCAGTGTGCTGTAGACTTTGTTATACATTTACCGTCTTTAAATCCAATAATTTCTTCTATTGAATTAATATGTAGTACCGGAGTATTCTGGTCTTGCGTAGGTATTTCTGTTTCGTAATTTTCTGAATAAGGTGTGCACGAACCAAATTTTTCAATATATGCTTCTGAGTAGGTATCAGCAGCGGCAATAGAAATTCCAATAGTTCCAACCAGAACTGTTATTGTCAGTAAAAATTTTTTCATTATAATTCCTTTCTTGTTGTTGTTCATGTTCTTATGGTATACATTTTTTTAAAATTTTGCATGCGTAGAAAGGTTGATTTTTCTATGCAGGCTGATATAATATTAGATTACTATGGAAAAGGTTATTACAAAAAAATCAGCAGCAACATTATCAATTGTTTCAAATTCGTTTATTATATTTTTGAAACTTATTGTTGGAGTATATTGTGGCAGTATAAGTATTATTTCTGAGGCTGTACATTCTCTGTCAGATTTTTTTGCTTCAGTTTTAACTTTTTTTTCAGTTATTAAATCCGCAGAACCTGCGGATAAAAAACATCCGTTCGGGCATGGTAAATATGAGGATATGTCAGGATTTATTGAAGGTGGATTAATTATTTTTGCCTCTGTTTTTATTATTTTTGAGGCGTTAAAAAAAATATTAACCAATACCCAAATATCAATTGATGTAACCTGGGGACTTGTTGTTATGGGGCTTTCTGTTGTATTGAATTTTATTGTCAGTTCAGTTTTGTTTAAAGTTGCAAAAGAGACGGATTCTGTTTCTTTATATGCTGATGCACAGCATTTACGCACAGATATTATATCTTCATTGGGAGTTTTTTTAGGGCTTGTTTTAATAAAACTCACAGGGATCTGTATTTTAGACTCTATTATAGCAATTGTGGTTGCTGTGATTATTTTTAGAGCAGGGTTTAATATATCACGCAATACTATGGATAATCTTTTAGATTGTTCGCTGCCTGAAGATGATATGAGTGCAATATGTACATTTCTTGATTCGTTTAAATCGAATGGAATTTCAGAATATAAGGATTTAAAGGCCCGTCGTCTCGGACCTCACAAAAAAGTTGAAGTAACTTTAGTTTTCCCAAAACAGATGACAATATATGAATGCCATAATATTTGTGATTCAATAGAATGTAAGATGGTTGAAAAATTTGGTGACATTTCTGCAAGTATTCACCTTGAACCGGAAGGAAATGAGTAGTTATCATTTGGTATTTGAGGACGAATATTTTACAAGTTTTCCTAAATCTTTGTTCCATGATCCGTGCCAGTTTTGTAAAATAACATCTGCAGGAGTTACTCCATTCAGGGTGTATTCTTTAATTGAATCCAGAAAAATTTCTTCGCCGGTATTTTCCTGTGTTAAATATTTTTCTGCGATTATAAGAATTTCTTTTGCATAGTCAAGAGCTTTTGCTTTTTTGATGTTACTTTGGAGAGTGTTTTTAGGTACATTGTATCTTAGTTCTGCAAAGTCCTTGTATTGAAGATGTTTAAATAATTCTTCGCATTCATCCATTGCGCTGTTGTTATATAAAATTCCTTTATAAATAGCAAGAATTGCGTATTTTAAATCTCCTCCAACGCAGTCGTGGTTGCGGATTTCAATGAAGTTTCGCATTCTGACTTCAGGAAAGTATAAATTTGCTTGCAGTTCATAATCTTCAATTGTTGGAATTGCTCCGCTCCAGCCGTTGTTGAGAAATTCTTCAAATGTAACATCTCCGTTTATCTCAAAAGACAAGTCATCCCGTTGGATGAAAATCATAGGTGTTTTCAAGACGCAATCAATGTATTCATCAAATGAAAACTCCTCACTAATTTTCCCGCAAAATCCGCATCGGTCGTTGTCTGTATTTAGCCAGCTAAGAGCTCTAAAGCTTTTGTATCCTGTATCAACACAGCCTCTGATTGGAGAATTTGCAAACATTGCTGTCATAAACGGAGATAATTTGTTTGCAAGTTTAAATTTTCTCATAGCATCTTCTTCTGATTGAAAATCAATACAGCATTGGATCCCTGCTGTTTCTCTCATCATAACATCTGACAAAATTCCCCAGAGGTATTTTGCCATAATTTTGTATCTTTTTTTAGGAATAAGATTTATTGCTTTATGTGTTGTATATGGGGATACCCCGTAATCAAGCAGTGTAATATTCATCTTATCTGTTATCGGTTTTATCAAAGCGTTAAGATTTTCGATTTTTTGTTTAAGATCAAATATCGTTTTTTCAGGTTTTGCGCTAATTTCAATCTGGCATCCGGGTTCTAATGTTAAAGTATCATGTTTATTTTTCAAACCTATAATATTTTTATTATCTGTTATATAATCCCAGGTTTCTTCCTTTGCAAAAGTTTCCAAAAGTTTTTTTATTCCACGATCACTCCAATAATCAACAGTTTTGTATGAACTGGAAGAAATAGGTAATCTTTCATATTCTATACCGACTTTGAAATCTTGTGGTTTTTTAAAACCTTTTGTGTACAATTTTAGTATGTCATCTTTTTTTAATTTGTTTTCTAATTTAAACATGCCTGCCTCTTTATGATTATTATAACATTATTTAAAATATCAAATAAAATTTTGTAAACAT